>JASBZN010000087.1 GCA_029983435.1 Urinicoccus sp.
AAAAACTGACCTCCTTAAGTTGGTTTATTAGTCCAACTTTTGGGGGTCAGTTCACATGTTTTGGGCCTTTTTTATTCTTCTGAAAATTGCGATTCATAAAGTTCTTTATAAAAGCCATCTTGGGCCAATAGGCTGTCATGACTTCCCTTTTCTACAATATCTCCATCTTTTAAAACCAAGATGGTATCTGCCCCCACAATAGTAGACAAGCGGTGGGCAATGACGAAGTTGGTTCGACCTTCTAAAAGATTATTCATGGCCTTTTGAATCAACCTTTCTGTCCGTGTATCTACAGAAGAGGTGGCTTCATCTAAAATTAAAATTTCGGGGTCACTTAAAAGGGCCCGGGCAATGGTTAAAAGTTGCTGCTGCCCTTGAGAAATATTCGAAGCTTCTTCATTGAGCTCTGTATCGTAACCCTGGGGCAGGGTTTCAATAAATTGATGGCAATAAGCATCTTTAGCCGCTTGAATAATTTCTTCCTGACTCGCATCGGGCTTTCCATAGGCAATATTGTCTCGGATGGTGCCTTTAAAGAGCCAGGTTTCTTGAAGAACCATGCCGAAAAAGCTCCGTAGCTTTTCCCGACTCATTTGCCGGAGGTCCACTCCATTGAGGTAAATCCCTCCTTGGTCCACATCGTAAAACCGCATCAAGAGGTTCACAAGGGTTGTCTTTCCTGCTCCTGTGGGTCCGACAATGGCAATGGACTCTCCTTTATTTACTTGAAGAGAAAACTCTTTAATAACTGGAGTTTTTTTATCATAGGAAAAAGAAACCTTCTTGAATTCCACTGATTTAATGGGTCGGTGGATTTCTTTTTCTTCTCTTTCTACTTCTTCCTCCACATCTAAAAAGGCGAAAATCCTGTCTCCAGCAGCGATACTGGCTTGAAAAATATTGGCCATTTCCGCCAACTCTTCAATGGGGCGACCAATCTTTCGAACATATTGAATGATGGCTTGGATATCTCCAATAAAGAGGCGTTGTTTTAAAACTTCCAATCCCCCTACAATACAAATGGCCACGTAGCCTAGGTTACTAATAAAAGTCATGACTGGGAGCAAAATCCCTGTCATAAAGCTGGCCTTGTAACTCACTTGAAAGAGATGGTCGTTATAGGTTAGAAATTCCTTTTCGGATTTCTCTTCATAATTGTAGGCCTTAATCAGGTCTGTAGCAGAAAAACTTTCTTCAATAAATCCTACCATTTTCCCAAGGCCTTTGGATTTTTCCCGGAAAAAAACCTGGGATTTTTGGGTAATGGTCTTGGTAGAAAAATAACTCAAAGGAAGCGTGACAATAAAAACTAAAGTTAAGACAGGACTGGTTTTAATCATCATATAGAGGATTCCTAAGATTAAAAGCCCTCCTGATAAGGCCCTTGAAATAGATTGTTGGAGGTTTTTTCCTAGGGTTTCTACGTCATTGGTCATACGGGATAAGAGGTCTCCTGTAGAATGTTGGTCATAAAAGGAAATCGGCAAGTGACGAACTTTTTCAGAAATTTCTTTTCGCAACCTGTAGATTAAGTCTTGACTAACATCTACTAAGATGCGCCCACAAATAAAGTCAAATAACCCTTGGAGACAGTAAAGAGCTACTAGTAAAAGACAAATTTTAAGAATAAAATCAAAATCTACAGGAAGGCCTTCTTTGCTGTCTTTAAAAAGTTGGCTTGTAATTTTTCCCATGTATTTTGGACTTTGGATTTGAGCATAAATACTTAGAAGGGTGAACAAAATAGCTAGGGACAACTTTCCTCTATAGGCTCCAATATAGGATAAGAGTCTCTTCACAGTTCCAGCTTTCTTTTTATTCTTCATGGTCCACCACCTCTCCTTGACTTAGGGCAATCTCCCTATAGACAGGACTTTCCCTTAAAAGATCGTCATGGCTGCCATAGCCTACAACTTCTCCAGCTTCTAAAACCAAAATTTTATCGGCATGGCGGATTGTGGCCACTCTTTGGCCCACAATAACCACCATGGCTTCTTGGGTTTTTTCCACGAGACCTTGACGAACCTTCCGGTCGGTAACATAATCCAAAGCAGAAAAGGAGTCATCAAAGAGGTAGAGTGAAGCTTGGCGGTTTAAAGCTCGGGCAATGGCTAATCGCTGCCTTTGCCCCCCAGAAAAGTTTTCCCCTCCTCGGTTCATTTCTTCATTTAAAGGATTTTCTCCTAAAAATTCCAAAGCCTCTGCCTGACTTAAGGCCTCCCTTAAGTCTTCATCCGAAGCGTCTTGGTTACTATAAAGAAGATTGTCTTTTACCGATTTGGAAAAGAAAAAGTTCTTTTGAGGAACATAGGACATTTCTCGCCGCATGTCTTCTGTTTTTAAATCTTGAATGTCTTGGCCATCCACAAGAATTTGACCTCCTGTGGGCTTGTAAAACTTCAAGAGCAATCGCAAGAGGGTGGACTTCCCTGACCCTGTTCCTCCAATAATGCCTAGCGTTTGTCCCTTTTCTAAGGAAAAATTTACCTGGTTTAAGACAGGTCTTTTGGCTTGGGGATAGGAAAAGGTCAAATTTTTGGCCTCTAATTTTTCCATGGGCCCTTGAAAGCTTTCATCCCCTTCTATCTCATGAACAGGATAGTCCAACACCTCGTTAATCCGCACCATAGAAGCCCAAGTCCTTGGAATCATGGTAATTAAAAAGCTTAACATAATCAAGGCCATTAAAACTTGGGTGATATATTGAATAAAAGCCATGAGTTCTCCTACTGCCAATTGGTTTTGGTCAATAAGTCGAGCTCCAAAGTACATCACAAACACCAAGGCCACATTTAAGAAAATACCTAAAATAGGGATGACATTAATGATGATCTTGTTGACCTTTAAGGCTATTTCATAGTAATCTTGGTTAGCTTGGCGGAAGATATCTTCTTCTAAATCGTCTCGAGAAAAGGCCCGAGTCACTCGAATCCCCCGTAAGCGCCGGCGAAAAAGCTGGTTAAGATTATCTAGGCGTTTTTGAAGGATAGGGAAAAAAGGAAGGGCACTTTTAATGACATAGTAAATACCCAGACCAATAAAGGGGATGGTTATGGGAAAGACCAAAGACAACCTTAAGTTGGTCGTTAGGGCCATTATTAAGCCCCCTACAAACATCAAAGGTCCCCTAACCAGGGGTCTTAATCCCATTAAAACCATTTGTTCCACTTGGTTCACATCGTCCGTCGTCCTGGTAATTAAGGAAGAAATACCAAAGTACTCCGTTTCATTCACCGTTAACTGATTGATTTTGGAAAACAAGTCATGACGGAGGTCCGCCGAGTAGGCCATGGTTACTTTAGAAGAATAGTAGGCAGCAGATCCCCGGCAAAGGACCGTTAAAATTACAACCACTATCATAATCAGACCCATTTTTAAGATATAATCTGTATCGCCTTTGGCTACACCTGTATCTACAACAAGACTCATCAGTCTTGGCAAGAAAAGTTCTCCTAGGGCATTTCCAAAGGTCAAAAGAATAACCAGACCAATCTGGGGCTTAAAATTTTTTAAAGCACGAAAAATCTCCATTTCTTCCTCCCTTCGCAATACTATTATTTTACACTAGTGGCCCCTTAAGTTCAAAAGACAAAAAAATCTTTTTATATTTAGCTATCTTATGCTATAATATATTTATTATGGACCTGTAGCTCAGCGGATAGAGCGCAGCCCTCCGGAGGCTGAAGCGGGAGTTCGATTCTTCTCAGGTCCACCAAAGTTGTCCTTCTTTTAAGGATAAAGCGAGTACCTTTTTGGGTACTCGTTTTTTTATGCATGAAGAAAGACTTGGCTTTCATAAAAAGACCTACAGACGAAGCTGTAGGTCTTTTTATTATCCTTGGATATGTTTTAAAGGGTCTTCTAATTGTCCTTGGTTACAAACTTCAAAGTGGAGGTGGGGCCCTGTACTCCGACCAGTATTTCCACTTTTTGCAATGGGATCTCCTTGGCTCACTTTTTGACCCACTTGGACTTCAATAAGACTTAAATGAGCATAGCGAGTGGTATACCCATTGCCATGGTCTATATCAATGTAATTTCCGTAGCTTCCTGCATGGGTTCTAGCCCGGGTGATGGTTCCCCCATCTGCTGCCACAACTTGGGTTCCTATAGGACAAGCCAGGTCAATGCCTCGGTGAAAACCTCCCCAGCGAGGACCAAAGGGAGAGCTTAAACGACCATTGGTTGGTTTGATAAAGGTCCCAGAAGCTGCTTGTTTTGTTCCGATACGGATAATTTCATTAACGGGTTCTTGAATTAGCTCGGCACTTTCAATTAAATGCTCCACTTTTTCCCCGTTAATCCGTCTTACCTTGGCATCTACTCGTTCTATTCCATTTTTTCCAGCTTGAACCAAAACTTCTTTGCCTTTAGGCAGGCTATTATCTTCAATTTTTTGACTTTTATAGGGAACGGTCAAATCGTATTGCACTTGTTCTTTGGCTTCAATGGCCAAGTCAATGGATGAAACTGGTAAGTAGATTTTTTCTGGGACTGGGTCTCCTTTTTTCTTTTGATTGATGTGTAAAAGATCTACAAGGTCTACACCGTATCGTTGGGCTTCTTCCTGCCAAGAACCCTTGCTCTTGACTAAGTATGTGGTGGATAAATTTTTTAAACGATGAATAAAATCTTTCTTGTTCATGGCAGCAAGATTTTCTTCTTCCACTTCTTTTACTTCAATTTTATTGTTAAATGTGATTATTTCTTTTTCTACTTTTGCACCCAATTTTGGAAAAATAGCCAGTTCTTTTAAGGCGCGATGGGCTGCTTCTTTTGACTCCACAAAACCCACGCTTTGATTGTCAATAACAACTTCAACTGGTTTTTCCTTGGCTGCTTGAATACTTTGACTTCCAAAACTAATACATAAGCTACAGGTTAAGGCACCTAAAGCTAAATACTTCTTCAATATAACTTCCTCTTTCTAAATGTTACTATTTTGTTCTAATTGTTACTAATTTGTAACTTTTTAACAACAGATTCCATTCTAACATATTTTTGAAAGAGTACTATTACAAAACAATTACATTTTCTTTACATCCCAAGGAATTTTTTATTTTTTATTCCTTATGGTGCCTTTCGATAGGCTTCCTTGCCTTTTTCTTTGTATCTTGATTTTAGTCTATAAAAAATCATGTAGGCTTAACCTAC
>JASBZN010000088.1 GCA_029983435.1 Urinicoccus sp.
GCCCGTATCGGTTTTTAAAATAATACTTCCTCCTTGGCCACCATCCCCACCAGCAGGCCCTCCAGCTGGTTCATATTTTTCTCGCCGCCAGGCAACGGCTCCATCGCCGCCCTTGCCAGCAATCACCTTAATGTGGGCTACATCAATAAACAACTTTTCCACCTCTCTTTCTTTTCTTTCTATTTTCTCAATTATATCATAGGTCCCTTAAAGAATACTTAGCTTGCGTCTAAGTTTTGTCTAAGAATTTCGCAAGAAAAAAGGCCAGGTCTTGGAAGATTTTTCCATCCTCTGGCTCTTTAAGGTTAGTATATCTTTCATTTTATAGAAATAAGGAAAAAATTTCAAGCTTTTCCTCGTTGTGGAAGAAAAAATTCCCCACCTCCCTGGTCCATGTATCTTTTCTGTAAAGATCCCCTTCCAAGTATTGAAAAAAGAATTTCTTTCCACTATGATTTAAGTAAGTAGAAAGAAAAAGGAACGCAAAAGGAGGACACAATGGATCAAAAATTTTTAAATTGGCTCCTGAAACTTAGAAATAAGCCCATGAACCACATCATGATTTTTATTACCCACTTGGGAACAGGCGCCTTTATTTGGCTACTTTTTAGCCTTATTTTTTTCATTAAAGGCCAAAAGATATTGACCTATCGCATCCTTTTGGCCCTTGTGGTGAACGCCTTGGTCTGTAACTTAACCCTAAAACCCCTCTTAAAAAGACGGCGTCCTTCTTGGATTGATAAGATTGAACTCCTAATCAAAAACCCCACAGACTTTTCCTTTCCCTCTGGTCATTCCAGCTCCTCCTTTGCAGCAGCTACCACCATTTTTTTCCAAAACCAAAGCTTGGGAACCTTTTGCCTGATCCTGGCAGGGCTCATTGCCTTTTCCCGGCTCTACCACTTTGTCCACTACCCTTCCGACGTCTTAATCGGGTCTTTTTTGGGAATCTGTATGGCCCAGATTAGCCGTCTCCTCTTTAATAAATACCTTCTCTTCTTACTATAAAAAATCCTGGCAAAAGACCTTGCCAGGATTTTTATTTTAATCTACCTATTTACTTACTCTATCTTATTTATTCTTTCTTTTCTTGCTTTCCAAATAAGCCATGAGCCCAGAAGCTAAACCAGCTAGACTAACATAAGAAGCCACACCTGGGTCAAAAGTTTGAGGTGCTCTGGAATCATCAGAAGGTCCTTGTTTGGGAGCTTGATTTTGACCTTGGTAAGCCCCTTCTTTGACCTTTGATTTTTCTACTTCTTTAACTTCTTCCACTGGTTCTTGAACAGAACTTTCTTCCTTAGAAACTGGATCCTTGCTTTCTTCTTCAACTGGATTTGGATCTTGAGGATCCCCACCTATGGGTTGGCTGGGTTCCTTAGGTCCTGGATTGGTATTGGGTTTTGGATCTGGTGTCCTTGGATTTTCCTTCGGATCTTCCTTAGGTTTTTCTTCAGGTTTTTTTACAGTTTTTTCATAAACATAAGTGATTTCTTGTTTCTTACCTGCTACATAGTTGCCTGTTGTTTCTGCCCCCTTGCTATCATAACTTGGGTTTTCTTTTGGATCTTGTGTTTCAACAAATTCAAATCCATCTTTTTCTTTGGCACTTGTTGTATATGTGTTATCTTTTTTACCACTTGTTTCTGTTCCGTCTACTACTTCTCTGCTTACTTCTTTTCCATTTTCATCTTTCGTAATATAGATGTGGTGTTCTTGGAAGGAACCTTTTGTAATTTCTTTCTTTTGATAAATATATGTTACTTCTTGGGTTTCACCTTTTTTGTAGTTGGTTTTTTGGGCTGTACCATCTTGGTCAAAGTTTGTGCCTTCTGTACCTTCTACTTTTACTAAGGTATAGCCTTCTTCATCTTTCTTTTGTGTTGTGAATTCTTCGGATTCTTTTCCTGTTGATTCACTATCTTTTTTAAGCTTTTCATCTGTGGAAATGACTTTTCCATCTTCATCTACTGTTTGATAGATGTGGTGTTCTTTAAAACTACCTTTTGTAGTTACTTGTTTTTGATAAACATAAGTAACTTCAAGTTTTTCACCATTTACATAATTACCAGTAGTTTCAACGCCTTTTGAATCAAATTTAACTTCAGATTTTTTTTCGCTATTGCCACTGGCTTCTACGCTTATAAGTTTATAACCATCACTGTCTTTTTCACTTGTAACAACATTTCCTTCTTTATCTTTTTTAGATGTTGTATAAGAAGTTTCATCAAATCCTGTTGTTTCTTTGCTATCTTTAGTTACTGTGTCTTCAGTAATTATATTACCGTCTTCATCTACTGTTTGATAAATATGGTGTTCTTGGAAAGATCCATGTTGAATATCTCTTACATAGATATAAGTTACTTCTTTTGTCTCGCCAACTTCATACTTGCCACGAGCAAGAGATCCATCTTCACTGTATTTTGGATTTCCAACTAATTTATCAGTGTCTACTCTTACAAATTTGAAATCATCAATTTCGTTTTTGCTTGTAAAGTATGTGTCGAATTTGTAACCTTCAGTCTTGTTTGAATGAAGAGTAAATGTCCTGTCTTCTTGAAGTACGCCATCTACTTTTGTTTTGTAAACATGGTGTTCGATGAAGTAACCAATTTTATCGCCTTGAGCTTCTGTATCTCCTTCAGTAGTTACAATATTATTGTCCATAATATGGAATTTAGTTCCATCACCATAAAGAGTTGCTCTTGAATATACATTGTTACCTGTTTGGCTTGGTGCAGCAGTAGATTTAACTGTCACAATATATGGACTGTCAATATTGTTATGACGTAACTTTTGATCTCCATTTTCAGCAAATGTGATTTCAATACCGCCATCTCTAAAGACTGTTTTTACCACTGTTTTTTCATCAGTTTTAACTGGATTTTCTATAATAGCACCAGGAACTTTAGTGCCTGCAGGTAGTTTTTGAATTGATACTACTGTGTTTTCTTCCGTATAGTTTACATCAGAAGGAGAACCATCAGGTGTTATTCCGTCGATAAACATAGCAACTTTACCGGTAGCCCAGTTTCTATTAGATGTGGTGATAGTTTTTGAATCAGGGTTTATATAAAATACTTGAGTATATTCACCAGTTTTAGGATTAAATTCTGTAAATTGACTCATCCCATTAAGCTTATCCTCAGTGTAATATGTGTCGCCATATTGAACATTAATAGTGTGTTCATCTACTTTATCACCTAATTTAATAGAAATTTTTTCTTCAGGTGAATTATTAGGAACCTTTGTCTTATCAATATAAGCAAAACCCTTTATAGATACGACTACATTTCTTTGATCTTTGATCTTTTCATTGAAAGTGTATTGGATAGTGCTTCTGTCTAGTCTTACACCATCAGCAACAACTTTTCCGTCGATTTCTATTGGATATTCATTTTCGTGATCTGGTTCGATTCCCTTTAGGCTTAGGTTTTCTGAAAGGTCAATTACAAAGTAATCTCCTGCAATGGTTCCCTTTGGAGATGTGAAAGATACTTCCCAAGCAATTGCTTCCCCATCGTCTGGTTTAACAGTTCCTTTTGTTTCGTGTCCTTCTTCTGTTAGGGCTACGTATTTACTTTGAACTTCATTTGAAATATCTTTTGCTTGTCTTGTTTCTTCTGCATTTTCACCTGCTGCTAAAACGTCTGATTCTGCAAGTTTTGCAAGTTCAAGGGCAACAATATTTTCTTCTGGTGCTGGAACTTCTTCACTTTCCGCCCCTTCTTCAGCTGGTGCTGAAACTTCTGAATCTACTGGAGCAGGTTCTTCTACCGCTTCTATTTTTGTCTCTTCTTGGGCTTCTTCACTTTCTATTGGATTTGGAGCAACTTCGGTTTTTTCTTCTCCTATTGTTTCTGCCTTGGGAGCTTCTTGAACTTCTTCACTTTCTACAAAGGTTTCTGCTGGAGCTGGGTTTGTTTCGACTTTTTCCTCTACTATGGCTTCTGACTTAAGGTCTTCTTGGCTCTTTTCTTCTGTATTCGTAGCTTCTACTGCTACTAGAGGTTTTTCAGTTTCTTGGGCAGCTTCTTCTACAGCCACTGGCGCCTTATTTTCTTCCACTTGGGCATGAATTTGTCCAGGTGCCATAAAAATCATGCATCCTAAAAAACAGGAGACAAAACCGATGGATAATTTCCGCATTCCATATTTTGGGCTTTGTTTGCTTTGTTTTTCTTTTTTCTTGCTTAAAAATTCTTGTATTTTTTCCAATAGTTTCTCCTTTGTTCTTTTCCTCTATCTACTTACTCAGTTTTTATGTGCGTTCTCTATTATATACTTTTTCCCTATAGATGCAAGGGGAAATTTTTATTTTCCCTTAAATTTCATAAATTTTTTAAGCTCCCTGAGGACTCTACTTTTTAATTATACCTAAAAACAGCTTTCTAAAACTTGCTTTACTTTCTCCATAAAAAAAGGACCGCTTAGCGGTCCATCTTTCTTTATGCTAATTCTTCTGCTTCTACACTAACAACTTTTTTCATGCCACGGCCTTTTCTTTCGAATTTTACAATACCGTTAGCTGTTGCAAAAAGTGTATCATCAGATCCGCGGCCTACATTTTCGCCGGGATGAATTTTTGTTCCTCTTTGACGTACTAGAATGTTACCAGCGAGAACATATTGTCCGTCACCTTTTTTAAGTCCTAGACGTTTTGATTCAGAATCACGACCGTTCTTTGACGATCCCATTCCTTTTTTAGAGGAGAACAATTGTAGATTTAATTTTAACATTTTTTACCTCCTGTTATTTTCAGATACGATCCAGCAGTTTTTTCAATCATTTCTAAACCGCAGACCATCGTACGAAAAATGATTTGAATGGTTTCTTTTTCTGCAGTAGCCTTGGGAAGTCTGATGGATAAAAAGCCATCTTCCATTTGGTAGGGGATGTCTTTTTCCTCTAGACCAGCTACTTGATGCAAACTTTCCACACAGGTTTGGGTCAAGATACTTACAGCAGCACAGACCAAGTCGTATTGGCCTTGGTTGTTTCCTGCATGGCCTTGGGCCTTAAAACCTGTAATAATGGCGTCTTCATCATAAACATCGAGTTGTATCATTATGCAATGGTTTCAATTTC
>JASBZN010000089.1 GCA_029983435.1 Urinicoccus sp.
GAGAAGATAAAACCTCCTCTAATTCTTTTGTAGCAAGGTTTAAATCTTAATTGACTTGATCTATTTGAGACCTGAGGCCCGTCATTTCTCCTTGCAACGCCTGATAAGATTGATTAAAAGTTTTTAGTGTATTCAAATTTTGAATCTGAATTTTACTAGCCTCTGTAAGATTAATGGCTTCATTGAAATATTCAAATTTTTTAAAATAATCTTCGGCTATGGAAAATCGATTTTTTAGATCTTCCTGCTCCTTAGCATACTTGTCTAAACGTATACGTCTCTCCCGGGCTTCTTTCATTTCAGTAAGAAGATTTTTACTTTTTGAAAGGTTTGTCAGAGAATTTATTTTTGTAGAAAAATCATTTTTTAATTTTTGATTTTCAGAAAAATGCGTTTGTAATAAGGTGATTTTTCTATATTTTCCCTCTAACTTTTTACCTACTAGCAACTTTTTATGGGCCTCATCTACATGGGCAAGCTCATGCAACCTTTGCTTAAAAATCCCTATATTTCCCCTAATATTCTGGATGTTTATATCTAGCGCTCGCAATTGATCTAAGTCTCTTCTAAAAGTTTTTATTTCTCTTAAAATTTTTTTACTATTTTCAAGTTGTTGAAATTTTTCAATTTGAACAAGAGAAGATTTTTTATTGGCGCAAATCGATTGGTAGGAAGTGAGCTTTTCTTCTAAATTTTTACGACTTTCTTCTGCTTCTTTTCCTCTAGCAATAATTCTTCCTAGAGAAGCTAACATTTTTTCCTTACTTTCAATGAAATCATAGTCTTTCTTTTTTTCCAGCAAGTCATCCAGAGTTTTTTGCTCATATTTTAAGTCTTGCGTTAAAGATTTTATGTCTCGATTTACATTTCTTTGAGCTTGATCGATATAATGGATTCCAACAAGTCGCCCAATGGCATTCGCTTTATTCGAATCTTTTTCTTGAAGTAAAAAGGGACCTTCTAATTGGTCAGCAATGTTTAAAGTAAGGTCTTCCGTTGGAGATAAGGGGAACTTTCTAAGCTTAAAATAATCGACTATTTCTTTTGGAACGCTTCTTCCAAAGCCCTCGAAGTGCATAGATTCTCCTGTTCCTAAGGTTAGATCATAGGCGTTAACATTTTTATTCCTAGATCTCTTTAAAATTGCTCCATCATAAAATTCTGCAGTTACTTCTACTAAGGACTTTCCTCTCTGTAAGAAATCTGCTCCCATAGGCTCATTGTAAAACAACCATCTTATCGCTCGGACAATGGCAGATTTTCCCGAATCTGAGTTCCCTAAGATAACATTTAAGCCAGGTGCAAAGTCTAGGCTAGTTTCTTCATGAGATTGAAAGTTTTTTAAATGCAATCGTTTGATTTGTTTTTTCATAAACCACTCTCTGCTTCTTGTACCTGGGAAACTCTTTCCAAAGCTTCACTACGAACATCCTGATTTATTTTTTCTGTTGAAGCAATTTCTTCAATCAATTCAAAGACATCTGTTTTAGAAAAATCTGTCGTTGCTTCAATTAGTTCTTGAAATTCATGTAACTTAGCCTTTTTAAAGCGATGTTGTTCAATTTCTGTTCGATCCAATATTTCATTTCCAGGTTTTGCGGATTTTAAATAAATTTCTTCGATATGAATTTCATCTTCTAAAGTAATTAAAATAATTTTAGGCTTTCGATTGATTTCCACCAGATTATTAGAAATTCTCGCAATGGCTCCAGGATTAATAAAATATTTACCATTAATATGCTGAGTCTTAAATCCAGTATGATAGTGTCCAGTTAAGACTACATCCGCTTTCGTCTCAACAATATCTGAAACCAGGGTATGAGGAATTGCCTCATTAATGGGTTCATCTACTAAAAATCCATGGATGAGATGCAGGACATAGTCTTCATCTCCCCTGTCCTTAATAATATACCGCTGTCTATTCTCTTCTCTATCCATCCCGTAGATATAGGGCGTTCCATAAATCTTTACTTTCTTGTCTTTATCCATAATCAGAGGCCCTTCATTGAGTAAATGAATAAGCCCAATACTATTTAAAAGCCCCAACATAGTTCTTTGTACGGTATCTGGATTATGGCCATAAATATCATGGTTACCACTAATAATATAGAAAGGCGCAAGTAAATTCATTAGAAGTTTTGAAAATTGACTAACGACTGAAATAGAAACATCTGGCCGGTCAAAGAGGTCTCCCCCATGCAAAACAGCATCTACTTGGTACTTATTGGCTAAATCAAAAACTTCTTTGTGTTTTTCTAGAGAGCTTTCAAAAAAATTATCTAATCGACTTTTGGGAGAAGTCGCTCGGAGATGGGAGTCTGTAAAATATATAAATTTCACTTTTTATTCTCTTCTGTATCTTCGTTTTGTTCAGTTTTTAAGCCAAAATTTTCACGAATTTTATCTTCAATTTCTTCCGCTATTTCAGGATTGGCTTCTAAAAAGTCCTTTGAATTCTCTCTTCCTTGGCCCAATTTATGTTCATTGTAACTATACCAAGCTCCAGCTTTATTGATAATTTTTAAATCTGTTGCGACATCAAGAAGGTTTCCAATTTTTGAAATACCCTTTCCATACATAATGTCAAACTCTGCTTGTTTAAAAGGAGGTGCCACCTTATTTTTTACAACTTTAACCCGGACTCTATTCCCTACCATTTCATCACCACGTTTTATAATTTCGATACGGCGGATATCCAAACGAACGGAAGTGAAGAACTTTAAGGCACGGCCCCCTGTTGTAGTTTCTGGGTTTCCAAACATAACACCAATTTTTTCTCTCAATTGGTTAATAAAAATAACAGAGGCCTTCGATTTATTAATAGCTCCCGTTAATTTTCTTAGGCCTTGGCTCATGAGTCTGGCTTGTAGTCCCATATGGGAATCTCCCATCTCTCCTTCAATTTCTGCCTTAGGTACTAAAGCTGCCACAGAGTCCACAACAATAACGTCTAAAGCATTACTACGAACAAGGGATTCTGTTATTTCCAGGGCCTGTTCACCAGTATCTGGTTGCGAAATAATAAGTTCTTCTGTATTCACCCCAAGATTTTTGGCATATACAGGATCTAATGCATGTTCGGCATCGACAAAGGCTGCAATTCCACCTTTCTTTTGTGCTTCTGCTAAAATATGAAGGGCAAGGGTTGTCTTACCTGAAGATTCTGGCCCATAAATTTCAATAATCCGTCCTCTAGGAATCCCACCAATACCTAGGGCTAAATCTAGAGCTAGACTTCCTGTAGGAATAACGTCAATATCTAAGTGTTGTTGGTCTCCTAATCGCATAACAGACCCTTTACCATATTGTTTTTCAATTGCTGATAAGGCTTTTTCTAAAGCTGCTTGTTTTTGCTCATCCATTTTATCCCTCCAAAAATTCTTTTAATAGTGTAAATAACACAAGATTTGTTGTTTTCTCTTGTATTTCTCGACGGTTCCCTTGGAATTTAAATTCTTTTACAAACTTTTTATGGTCTGAATAAAAGCCTGCAAAGACACTTCCTACTTCCTTTTCTGCTGGATTTGGTCCAGCTTCGCCTGTTGTAGATATGGCAATATCACAATGGCCCTTCTTATAAAGACCTTGGGCCATTTCCAAGGCCGTTTCCTGACTAACTGCTCCATATCTCTCTAAAGTTTCTCCTTTAACCCCTAGCTCCTTATGCTTAATTTCATTGGAATAGCTAACAAGACTATAGTGCAAAATATTGCTAGCACCAGGACAACTAGTTATCTTCTTAGCCAGTAACCCTCCTGTAATGGATTCTGCAAAAGAAAGACGAAGATTTTTTTCTTTAGCTAAGCGAATAATTTTTTCTTCTAGTTTTTCCTTGTTTAAGCTGTAGATAGCGTCTTTAAAAAGCTCCTTGATAGATTTTTCGGCTTCTAGTAATAAGAGGTCTAACTTTTCTTCCTCTTGGCCCTGGGCAATGCACTTAATCTCTACCTGAGCATTATGGGCAAAGGTATTTATCTTTAAGTCAGGAATTTTTATATTTTTTCGAATTTTATCCTCTACCTGGCTTTCCCCTATATTCATAACCCATAGTGATTTAACCTTTATTTTTTCCTTCGTTTTCAGGAATTGTTCTAAATAAGTATCCACCATGTTTTGCAACTCAAAAGGAGGCCCTGGTAAAAGAAAAATACTACAGCCTTTAAGAAGTAAATACTCTCCTGGGGCTGTTCCCCATTTATTCTCTAAAAGCTTTGAGCCTTTTATCCTGTAAAATTGCTTTTTAACATTTGGGGTTAGATTTCTTCCTCTAAGCTTGAAATAGTCTTCACATTCCTTATAAAGTTTAGCATCAAACTCTAAATCTAAGTTGAATGCTTGGGCTAGGGCCTCTTTTGTTAGGTCATCTTCTGTCGGCCCAAGACCGCCAGAAATCATAAGTAAGCGATTGTTTTTTACTAACCGTTGAAAATATTGGACCAGTGCATTGAGGTCATCATCTAGAGTGACTTGCTCTATGACAGCTATTCCTATTTTTTTTATTGCTTCTGCGAGATATCTTTCATTGGTATTTTCAATATCTCCTAATAACAATTCTTTTCCTACAGTGACTATAATTGCTTCCATTACTCACCTAAATATTTTCTAGGTCAAAGACCTTTTTATTTTTTCCAATATACTCGAGACCAGATAAAATAGTAAAAATAACAGAAATATAAAATAAAAACTTACCAGTCTTTAAAAGCCAAGTCGTTGTCATTGGAAGTGCAAAAAGAATAATTGCCAAAGAAACCAGTTGGAAAATTGTCTTAATTTTTCCAAGGGTCCCTGCTGCAATGGTTATTTGTTGACTTGCTGCAATAACTCGTAACCCAGTAATGGCAAATTCTCTAAAAATAACAATAATAACTAACCAACCTTTAATAACGCCCAGTTCTACTAAAAGAATCATGGCAGCTGACACTAAAATCTTGTCCGCCAAAGGATCTAAAAATTTACCAAAGGTCGTTACTAAATTTCTTGACCGGGCCAAATGCCCATCTATCATAT
>JASBZN010000090.1 GCA_029983435.1 Urinicoccus sp.
CAAAAGGGAAATGCCCCCATGGAAAGAAAACTTCAACGCCTCTTTAGAAATCCAGAAGTGGCTAAACGAATTAAAAAGTGTAACGACTTTGGTGCTGGAGGAGTTTCTGTAGCCATTGGGGAACTAGCGGATTCTTTGGAAATTGACCTAGACCAAGTACCTTTAAAATATTTGGGACTACAACCCAAGGAAATCGCCCTTTCTGAATCCCAAGAACGGATGGCCATTTTAATTGATGCCAAAGATTTAGACTTTATTAAAGAAGCTTGCGTCAAGGAAAATGTTGAAGCAAGTCTTGTAGCCAAGGTAACAGATACAGGTAAACTCTATATGACCTATCAAGGTCAAGGAATTGTCGATTTAGACCGAAGTTTTCTGGATTCTGCTGGAGCCAGCAGAAAAAATAAAGCAACGATTGTCAGTGAAGACATTCCAAGCTTATTCCAAGAAGATGGCAACTTGGAAGAGCTCCCAGACCGGTTAAAAGACCTAAATATGGCTAGTCAACGGAATTTAATCGAGCGCTTTGATACCTCCATCGGAAGGGGAAGCTTGGTAGTTCCCCTAGGAGGAAAAAACCAACTCACTCCTGTTCATGGCATGGCTGCCCTTATTCCAAGTTTAGAAGGACAAAGTTTAACTGGATCCATTATGGCCTACGGGTTTAACCCCTATTTGGCAGAACAAAGCCAATTCTTATCAGGTTATTATGGTGTTTTAGAATCTCTATCTAATTTTGTCGCCTTAGGAGGCGATATTCATGAAGTCTATTTGAGTTTTCAAGAATACTTTGAAAAATTAGGAGAAGATCCTGAAAAATGGGGTAAGCCATTAAAGACTTTACTAGGTGCCTTCTCCATTACGAAGGACTTAGAAATTCCCGTTATTGGGGGAAAAGATTCCATGAGTGGCACTTTCGAAGACTTAAATGTACCTCCAACCTTTGTATCTTTTTCCTGCGGACCTTGCCCTGTAGAAAATATCATGACACCAGAACTCAAGGGTCAAGGAAAAATTGGTCTTTTAGAAGTTAAACGACTAGAAGATGGCCGCATTGACTTGGACCAATGGTTGAAAAACCTAGAAGTTATAAAAGAACAAGCAAAAGCTGGAAATATTTTAAGTATTGCTTCCATTAACCATCGAGGAATTTTACCCAGCTTGTTTGAAATGGCTATTGGAAATGGAATCGGCGTAGATATCGAAACAGAAGATTACTTCCTAGCCCGTTATGGGGATTTTATTTTAGAATATAAAGAAGACTTTGCTGGTGTGAAAGAATTGGGAACTTGCCAAGGACAAGGCTTTAAGGTCAATGGACAAGAATTTGCTTATGATGACCTTTTAGAAGGCTATCTTAACAAGTTTGACCCTATCTTTTCACCCATTATAGAAAGTCAAGAGACGGAATGGACCAAGAATGTAAAAAGTAAAGAAAGACGGAAAAAATCCAAGTGTCCAGTAAAGCGGCCCAAGGTGATTATTCCTGTTTTTCCAGGAACCAACTGCGAATACGATACTGCTGCAGCCTTTGAAAAAGAAGGAGCAGAGGCGGAAATTTTTGTCTTTAATACCTTGAGTCCAGACCATGTTAAAAAATCCATTCACAGCCTGGCAGAAAAAATTAAAAAGGCACAAATTTTAGCCTTAGCTGGAGGATTTTCTATGGGAGATGAACCGGATGGATCAGGGAAATTCATTGCCAATGTCTTGAGAAATCCAGAAATTAAAGAAGCTATTAACCATCTTTTAGAAAAACAAGACGGTTTAATTCTTGGAATCTGTAACGGCTTCCAAGCCCTTATTAAAACAGGCTACCTACCCTATGGAAATGGCAAGATTTTAGATGAAGAAGATCCCACTCTTCACTACAACAATTCTAACCGCCATATTGCAAGATTTGTAAGGACCCGGGTTTTAACCAACAAGAGCCCTTGGACTCAACGACTTTCTACAGATAAAGACTATTTTATTCCTATTTCCCATGGAGAAGGACGAGTTATTTTGTCTGAAGAAAAGATGAAAGAGTTAGTAGAAAAGGACCAAATTGCTACGGTTTATCAAGTAACCCCCAACGGATCTGCCTATGGTATTGAGGGAATCATCTCACCAGATGGAAAAATTTTAGGTAAAATGGGCCATTCTGAACGGGTCTGTGAAAACTTGTACCAAAACATACCAGATGTTGAAATCCAAGAAATTATTGGATCTGGTGTAGACTTTATGAGGAGTAATGAATGAGAAATAAGTATGAAAATCCTTTAACTAGCCGGTATGCCAGTAAGGAAATGTCCTATATTTTTTCCGATGACCATAAGTTTCAAACCTTTCGGAAGCTATGGATTGCCCTGGCCAAGGCGGAAAGAGAATTAGGTCTTCCCATTGAAGAAGAACAAATTCAAGAACTAGAAAGAGAAGTCAAAAATATTGACTATGACCGGGTGGCTGAAATTGAAGCCCAAACGCGTCATGACGTGATGGCTCATATTAAGGCCTATGGGGAAGTCGCTCCTTCTGCTAAAGGGATTATCCATTGGGGAGCAACATCTTGTTTTGTAACAGACAACACAGATTTGATTTTAATGCGAGACGGCTTAGACCTTTTACTAAAAAAATTAAAGGTTTTAATAAAACAAGTGAGAGATTTTGCCCTAGAATATAAAGATCTTCCCATCCTGGCCTACACCCACTATCAACCAGCCCAACCAACTACCTTAGGAAAACGGGCTAGCCTGTGGCTCTATGACCTCTATATGGATTATGAAGAAATAAAAAGAGTAAGAAACCGCCTTCGCCTAAGGGGTGTAAAAGGAACGACAGGAACCCAAGCTTCTTTTATGGAACTCTTTGATGATGGTGACAAGGTAGACACTTTAGAAGAGTTGGTTGTGAAAGCCATGGGATTTGACAAGGCCTACCCGGTAACAGGTCAAACCTACTCCAGAAAAGTAGACCAAGAAGTCTTGGCTCGAATTAGTAGCTTAGCCCAAACCATGCACAAGATGACCAACGACCTTCGGATGATGCAACATCAAAAAGAAGTGGAAGAACCCTATGAAAAAGGACAAATTGGTTCCTCTGCCATGGCCTACAAGCGAAACCCCATGCGGTCTGAACGGATTTCTTCCCTAGCCAAGTATGTCATCCAAGCAGCGGGAAACGGAGCTCTTGTCTATGCAACCCAATGGTTTGAAAGAACCCTAGATGACTCTGCCAACCGAAGAATTTCCATTGGAGAGACTTTTTTAGCCATGGACGCAATCTTAGATATTGCTATTAACGTAAGTCAAGGTTTAGTGGTTCATGAAAAGATGATTGAAAAAAATCTCAAGGCAGAACTTCCCTTTATGGCAACAGAAAATATTTTAATGGAAGCTGTAAAGAAAGGTGGCGACCGCCAAGAACTCCACGAACATATCCGTCTTCACTCCCAAGCTACAGCAGCAAGGGTCAAAGATGAAGGTCTGGATAATGATTTAATTCAAAGAATTATGGATGATAAGGCCTTTGGCTTAACAGAAGAAGAGATTAAAAACTTGACTTCTCCAGAAAAGTTTATTGGCAGAAGCCCCCAACAAGTAGAACGGTTAGTGAAAGAAGTCATTGACCCCATCTTAGAAGATGTGGACCAAGACTACCATGTAAATTTACAAGTTTAAAAAAGAAAAGGGAAGATAAGTGTATCTTCCCTTTTTTGAAAGGAGAAAATATGCAACTCATTGGTTACAAAAGATGCTCCACTTGTGGAGAAATTGAGAAGCTATTAAAGGAAAAAAACATTCCCTATAGCTACCGGGAAATTGACAAAGAAACACCTAGTCCCTCTGAACTTAAAGATCTTCACGAGAGGTCAGGCCTAGATATTCAAAAATTTTTTAATTCCTCTGGTAGAGTTTACCGGGAATTAAAGCTAAAGGATAAGTTAAAAGACATGGATTTGGAGGAAAAGTACGAGCTCTTAGCTTCTGATGGGATGTTAATCAAGCGTCCCATTTTAGTAATGGCAGATAAGGTATTCGTAGGACCGCAAGTAAAAAAATATCTATTGGAAAAGTAAATAATTTTTGTATAGGAAACCCCCAGTATTGACAATCAATACTGGGGGTTAATTTTTTTAAGAAGAAAAATGGTTGAAGCTAATAATTCCAATGATTAAAAGAAGGAGAAGGAGAAAGAAAGGCGTAAGACCTACAAAGTGAGTTATGGAAACCATAAAGAGAAGGAGGGTACAGACGCCGAGGCTAGGCATTAAAACTTCAAAGGCCTTATAGCCGGCTCGGTAGATTTCTAACTGTTCTCGTTCGTCAGCAGATTCCAATCTTTTCCGACTATAGGAAAAATCTAGGATGTCAGAATAGAGGTCGGGGCGGTAGGTGCTGATAAAATCTACTAGCTTTTTTTGGAGATAGACCAAAAGGACTGCGAGAACAATGAAATAGACTAGGGCTAAAAAAATTCTCTCAACGAAAACGTCCTTTGGATTATGAAAAAAAGTTGCCATATAGAGAATAAAGAAGAAAAAGTTAAAGACACTAGCCAACTGAATGTAGAGGTTGGCTCGTTTGATAGGGCCTTCCCGTAAAAATTCCCTGTCTAGATCTATATCTTCTTTTATTTGTTTCTTTCCTCGAAAGTAGGCCAAAAGGGCTAGGAGGCTCATAACCAGAGGAAGGATAAGGTAGATGGTAAAGGCGTGGCGGAAGTAAAAGTCTTCAAAACCTCCACTAGCCCAAAGAAGAAATTGATCGATATGGATGCGGGATGCAAAGATTCCGACCAGGGCGCCAAGGACCATCATAAGAAGAAGACGGACAGCAAAGTTATGTTTAAATTTTTTCATGAGTGACCTCCAAATTGTTAATTTCATCTAGGCTGGGACGGCGATAGCTAGCTTTTCTATTGTAGGGGCTAAAAATAAAGCTTCCAAAAAGGACTAACATCAAAAGTCCATTAATTAGGACAGAGGGCCAGGTTAAGACTTGGTTTTCAA
>JASBZN010000091.1 GCA_029983435.1 Urinicoccus sp.
ATGAAGAGTTAAAAACTTTAAATTTAGGTTTAGAAAATAAGCTAAACACCAAGGTCAAATACCTTTCTGGAGGGCAAAGGCAAAGTTTATCTCTTCTAATGGCTACGATCATTCGTCCAGACCTTTTACTATTGGATGAACATACAGCAGCCTTAGATCCCAAAACAAGTCAGTTGGTTATGGAAAAAACCGTAGAGCTTATTGAAAAAAATAAAATGATGACCTTAATGATTACCCATAATCTTCGAAATGTGGTCCAATTTGCCGACCGAGTTATGATGCTAAATCATGGACAAGTTTTATTTGACTTAAGCACCCGTGGACTAACAGAAGTAGAATTAGAAGAACTTTATTATGAAAAATTAAATCAATCCATTCAAACTTCCTAGAGAATGTATTTTAAGGGTCCTATTCATGCCTGGTGAATAGGACCCTTATGTTATGTAGAAATAAAATTAAATAAAGTTTTGTAAATTTATTTTTATAGAGTGTGTAAAGAATTGGGGGGGGGTATATATAAGCTAAGAAAAAACTTTAGTAGACAGAAGTGAGGGGTGGGAGATGAAAAGATTTTTTATAACGAGCCTTGTGGTCTTAAGTCTTTGTCTTCTTTTTTCCTTAGAAAGTTTTGGAGAAGGTTCAACAGAGTCTTTGGGTTCTACTGATTATGTAGAAAAGTCTCAGTGGATACAAGATATTCCTACTAATTTTGGGAAAATGGATGTAAAAATCATTACAGAAGCTAAAGTTCTTACAGACCAAAAAACAGGAGAAATTTTACAGGTAGAAGACTTTGGAAATCCTTATATCAGTGTTAATAATGATTTTTTAACTTTTGATCATGGAGGATTTAATATAAACCGGGTGTCTTCTAAGTCTGGACGATTTTCTCTAACAGGTAAATTTATTGTTAAGAGTCAGGTCTATTCTGTAGGTAAGGATATCATTTCTTATTCCATTTATCAGGCTAGTGAACCAGTAACGATTGCGACGACTATATCCTGGTAGATCCAGAAAGGAGGGTGTACAATGAAGTTTGTTTCAAAAGCATTAAAAACTTTTGCTTATTTATCAATCCCCATGACGATTTTAGTTTTAATAGGAAAATTTTACCAACCAGAGTATCAAATGGTCTTTTCAGGGCAGGGAGAAATGGTTGGGAAAAATGTTGTAGTAGGAGTCATTGTTAATTTAATCTTTAATATTTTTCTGTTATTAGGTTCAGGCCTTGTTTTTTATGGTCTGGGAAGCCTTTTGGAAAGAGAAGAAAAGAAAGAAAAATAAAAAGAACCCCTAGGGGTTCTTTTTATTTTGTAAACTATCTAATTTATTTTTCCTTAGAAAATCTTTTGGCTAGGTGGTAAAGGGTTTTAACATGGGAACCTGTTGCTCCTTTAGGAAGGGAGCCAATGGGACGGTCAATCCATGCTGTCCCTGCAATATCCAAGTGAACCCAGGGGGTTTCATCGACAAATTTTTCTAAAAAGAGACCAGCTGTAATGGTACCAGCACCTTTAATTTTACCAATATTATAAACGTCTGCTACGTCTGATTTAATGTAGTCTTGGTAGCCAGGCAAGTTTGGAAGTTCCCAAATTTGTTCATCGGCGATTTCACTGGCTCTTTTTACAAGGTCTAGAGTATCTTGAGAGTTGGTTACGGCACCAGCTGATAAATCACCTAGAGCCACAATACAAGCGCCTGTTAGTGTTGCAAGATCTACAACAAATTCGGGATGGAAGGTATCTACAGCATAAGTTAAAGCGTCAGCCAAGGTGATTCGACCTTCGGCATCGGTATTTCCTACTTCAATAGACAGTCCTCTTAAAGAACCGATAATGTCGCCTGTTTTGTAGGAATCGCCGCTAATCATATTTTCACAAAGGGCGCAAACTCCAACAACGTTAACCTTTAGCTTTCTTTTAGCAATGGCAGAAATTGCTCCAATTACAGTGGCGGATCCACCCATGTCGGATTGCATGGTTTTCATTCCACCAGGTGTTTTAATACAATAGCCACCAGAGTCATAAGTTAATCCTTTCCCAACAAAGGCAATTGTTTTATCCGTAGTAGAATCTCCATGGTAGTTCATAACCAAAAGTTGAGGCTCTTTAGCGGATCCTCGAGCAACAGATAAAAAGGCTGTCATGCCCATTTCTTCAATTTCTTCCTTGCTATAGATGGTAACGTCAACTTCGTCTTCTTCCAATAAATCTTTCGCATAATTAGCTAAAACTTTGGGATATAAATCCATAGCAGGAGTATTCACAAGGTCCCTAGTAATGAAAACTTGATCCACAAGGGTAATCGCTTCATCAATAGCATCTTCTACAACAGAAGCATCTTTGTCTTCTGGAAGTTCTAAATAAATTTCTTTTAGAGTAACTTGGTGTTTTTTGCTTAAATACTTATCAAATTTATATTCACAAGCTCTTAAGCCTTCCACGTAAGCATGAACAGTCCTTCTGCTGCAAATCCCTTCAATATTTAAAAGGGGAAGACTTAGGGATTCGATTTTGTGTTTATTTGCAAAGTTTCCTAACTTAGCAAAAGAATCTCTTAGTTGGTTGTAAGATACAGAGCTTAAGTCTCCAAGACCTAAATAAATTTTTGCAGGATTTGCATCCAAGCAAGCGTAAATTTGTCCTTTTTTTCCTTCGAAAACTTCTTTTTTATAATATGTTTCAATAAAAGCATCTCCAGGTTTGTTTTCAGAATTTAAACAAACATCAACAGAACCTTTACCTTCTAATAAAAATTTCATAGTTCCTCCTTTATCAAGTAAGTCCATTTATCTTTACTATTATATCATAGAATATCTTTTCAAAAAAATAAAAAGATAGGGAAAATAGGGCAACTTATTCGATGAAAAAGTCTTCATTTGTGGTATGATGATTAAAAGAGGTGAGATATGAAGGGGTTGATTATCTATTCCAGCAGAACTGGACGGACAAAAAAATTGGCAGAAGGACTTTATAAAAGTTTAAGGGACTGGGACCTATCTATTCAAGATGTAAAAGAAAATCCCAATTTGGAAGATTATGACACGATTTTTTTGGGTTTTTGGGCTTATAAGGGGACAATGGACCCTAGTTTGAATAAGGTTTTGACCCAGGTAAGGGGGAAGGATGTTTATGTCTTTGGAACCCTTGCTTACTATGATGATTCAGATCATGCAGAGAGAGTTTTAAAAAATGCTGTGGCTGCTGTAGAAAAAAATGGTGGTCGCTGTATTGGAAAGTTTATCACCATGGGTGGTTTGGATAAAAAAAGAGTTCAAGAAAAGATTCAAGGAAGAAATACTCTAAAGCACCCCTTAACCAAGGCAAGCCTTATTCGTTACCAGCTAACAGATGACTACCCTACTAAGGTAGACATTGCTTATTTAAGTGAGAAAGTAAAGTTAAAGCTAGAGATATTAAAAGAAAGTGGAGGCGACCTATGACACCAACAAGACAAGAAGCAGAAAAATTATTGTATGAATATACAGAATCCGAATCCTTAAGGCAACATGGTCATCAAGTGGAGGTAGTAATGGAACATTTTGCCAAACTAAACAATGAAGATCCTGACTTTTGGGGAACAGTAGGTCTCTTGCATGACTTAGACTATGAAAAATATCCCGACCAACACTGTATTAAGGTGCGGGAGATTTTGGAAGAAAGAGATTACCCAGAAGAGATGATTCATGCCATTCAATCCCACGGGTATGGAATGTGCTGTGATGTAAAACCAGAAAGCAAGATGGAAAAAATTTTATACACCATTGATGAGTTAACAGGGATTATCAATGCAGCTTGTCTATTACGACCCAGTAAGTCTGTTCTTGATTTAAAACTGAAAAGTCTGAAGAAAAAATATAAGGACAAAAAATTTGCAGGAGGTTGTGACCGGGAAATTATCGAAAATGGCTTAAGCCAACTGGATTATGATAAAGATGAACTCATGCAACTCACAATTGATGGTTTACAAGCTCAAGCAGAAAGAGCTGGTTTGAAAGGAAATATAGACCAAGATGTTTAAACTTTTAATTGTGGACGACGAGGAACGTATTCGACAAGTCATTCGGACCTATGCCGAATTTGATGGTCACGAGGTGATGGAGGCCAAGGATGGAATGGAAGCCATTGACCTGTGCAAGGAGCATGACTTTGATGTCATTGTGATGGATATTATGATGCCTCGTTTGGATGGGTTTTCTGCCTATAAGGAAATAAAAAAAATCAAAGATATCCCGGTCTTAATGTTATCAGCTCGAGATGAAGAATATGATAAGCTCTTTGGTTTTGAAATCGGTATTGATGATTATGTCGTTAAGCCTTTTTCACCCAAAGAAGTGATCGCCAGATTAAATGTTATCGTCTCTAGACATCAAAAGTTAAAGAAGACCAATCAATTGCGGTTTGAGGGTTTAGAAATTGACCAGGACGGACGGGAGGTTTATGTAGATAAACATCGCTTAGACCTAACCCCAAAAGAATATGAAATTCTTTTATTTTTAGCTAAAAATGAGGGGATTGCCCTATCTCGGGAAAAGCTCTTAAATCAAATTTGGGGCTATGATTTTTATGGAGATGATCGAACGGTAGATACCCATATCAAAATGTTGCGAAACAGCTTGGGAGATTACCGAAAATATATTGTTACAGTAAGAGGAGTGGGATATAAATTTGACACAAGATCCGAAGAGCAAGAAGCAAAAGCATAAATTTCCTTATATTGATTTAAAAAGTATTCGTTTCAAATACTGGATGAGTTTTACTGGATTTGCTGCCCTTTTACTCCTTATTCTTTGGCTTTTACAGATTGTGTTTTTAAACCAATTTTACGAATCCATGAAAATGCGAGAAATTGAAAAGATTGGTTCTAATTTGACGAGACAATACAAAAGTAATCACTTTCAACAAACAGTCCTACTAACAGCCTTTACAAAGGGGATAGACATTAGCATTGTCAATGAGGATCGGTATATTATA
>JASBZN010000092.1 GCA_029983435.1 Urinicoccus sp.
TTGTTTTTTTATGGCCAGCTTAGCGATTTCTTTTAAAGCGTCTTCTGTAAATTCTAAATCCACTTGGTCCATTTCAAAAAGTTTTTGGTATTGTTTTACCAAAGCATTTTTTGGTTTAGTAAGAATATCCACCAAGGCATGTTCATCTAGCTCCTCTAAGGTAACAACTACTGGTAAACGACCAATAAACTCAGGAATTAAACCGTATTTTACCAAGTCTTCTGTTTGTACCTTTTCTAAAATTTCTCCTAGATTTTTATCCGTTTTCTTAATTTCAGAGCCAAAACCAATTCCACTGTGGCCCATTCTAGCCTCAATTAATTTATCTATAGAATCAAAAGACCCACCTAAAATAAACAAGATATTTGTGGTATCCACTTCAATAAATTCTTGATTGGGGTGCTTTCGACCTCCTTGGGGCGGTACGTTAGCAACCGTTCCTTCAATAATCTTTAAAAGGGCTTGTTGAACGCCTTCGCCACTTACATCTCTAGTAATGGATACATTTTCAGATTTACGAGCTATTTTATCAATCTCGTCAATATAGATAATCCCATGTTCTGCTTTTTCAATATCATAGTCTGCCGCCTGAATCAGCTTTAAGACAATATTTTCAACATCTTCCCCAACGTAACCTGCCTCTGTTAAGCTAGTTGCATCGGCAATGGCAAAGGGGACATCTAAAATCTTAGCCAGAGTTTGGGCCAATAAGGTCTTCCCAGACCCTGTAGGTCCAATCATCAAAATATTACTCTTTTGAAGCTCGACATCTTGATTTTGTCCTGCCATTCTCTTGTAATGGTTGTAAACAGCTACAGCTAAAGATTTCTTTGCCCTTTCTTGCTGGATGACATACTCATCTAAAATGGCCTTAATAACCTTTGGCTTAGGTAAACTTTCCCGGTCCAAATGGAGGGCAGGGTCTTGTTTTGCTCCTATTGATTTTTCTTGGCCATCTATTAGTTGTTGGCAAATTTCAACACATTCGTTGCAGATATTTACTCCATCTCCAGCAAAGAGTTGATCTACTTCTTTATTGCTTTTACCACAAAAAGAACAAAAGGCTTCTTCTGTTCTTTCGTGGTTTTTCATCTTATCGTCTGACATTTAACACCTCAAACTCGTGAACTAACTACTTTGTCAATAAGGCCATAATTAACAGCTTCATCGGCACTCATATAAAAGTCACGATCTGTATCTTTGTCAATTCGTTCGTAGTCTTGACCTGTTCGCTCTGATAAAATCCGATTGAGACGTTCTCTTGTCTTTAAAATTTTTTCTGCGTGAATTTTAATATCCGAAGCTTGTCCTTGTGCTCCCCCTAAAGGTTGATGAATCATAATATCTGCATTGGGAAGGGCATAGCGTTTCCCCTTTGCTCCTGCCGCCAATAAAAAGGCTCCCATGGAAGCTGCTAGACCGATGCAGATTGTTGAAACATCTGACTTGATGTATTGCATGGTATCATAAATTGCAAAACCTGCACTTACAGATCCTCCTGGACTGTTAATATAAATTTGAATATCCTTATCTGGATCTTCTGATTCTAAAAACAAAAGTTGTGCCACAATTAAATCTGCCATAGCGTCATTCACTTCTCCACTTAAAAAGATAATTCTTTCTTTTAAAAGTCTAGAATAAATGTCATAGGATCTTTCTCCTCGATTTGTTTGTTCCACAACCATTGGTACTAATGCCAAATTAATCACCTCATTTATGATCTGCTAGGAAAAGCAAATCACTTTATTCTTCGTGATCTGCTTCTTCCTCTTGTGTATCCTCTTCTTCTTTTTCTACTTCTTTTGCATTTTCTAGTAAGAAGTCTACCGCTTTACGGTAAATTAAGTCTTGTTTCATTCGTTCATCTTGGCTATCCACCATGAACTTAATCATTTCTTCTTTTTGCTTTTCGTCTTGTCCAAAGTACTTGTCCGCAATTTTTTCTGCTTCTTCTTTTATTTCTTCTTCACTGACATCAAAGTCTTCTTGACGAACAATTTCATCCATAGCAAGTCTAGTAATTACAACTTTTTCTGCATCATCCTTTAAAGAATCTCTAAAGTCTTCCATGTTGGTATTTAACATGCGAAGATATTGATCCATGGAAATACCTTGTTGTTGGAAGTTTTGGGAATAGCTAGATACTCTTTCATCAATGACTCTCTCTACCATCACTTCTGGTACATCTACACTAGTAATCTTAATAAGCTCTTCCATCAATTCTTCTTCTTTTTGTTGACGAGCAAAAGATTTATTAGCTTCAGAAAGTTCTTCTCGAATATGGTCTTTGTATTCATCTAGACTATCAAACTCACTAATGTCCATTACAAAGTCATCATTTACTTCAGGAAGCTCTTCTTTAGAAATTGCCTTTAAGGTTACAGTGAAAACTGCATCTTTTCCTTCTAATTCTTTGGCTTGATATTTTTCTGGGAAAGTGACATTTACGTCAAATGTTTCACCGATTTCTTTGCCTACAATTTGTTCTTCAAATCCTGGAATAAAAGTTCCAGATCCAAGTTCTAATTCTTGGTCTTCTGCAGCTCCGCCTTCGAATTCTTCTCCATCTACTCGACCTACATAGTCAATAGAGACAATATCTCCATCCTCTGCTTTTCTGTCATCGATGTTAATACGGCGAGCATTTTTTTGACGCTCTTGTTCGATCCGACGGTCAATTTGTTCGTCTGTTACTTCTTCGGATACTTTTGCAATTTCTAAGTTTTTGTAGTCGCCAACTTCCACATCTGGAACAACATCTACTTCAATTTGAACTTCTACATCTTCCCCGGACTTGTATTCATCAATATCTACATTTGGTTGATCAATAACATCCAGTTCCAACTCTTCTACCTTTTTGCCATAGGCTTCTGGAAGTAGTTCATTAATCGCATCTTCTACAAAGAAGTCTTTTCCGTACATATTCTCAATGAGCTTTTTAGGAGCTTTACCCTTTCTAAAGCCAGGAATATTAAAGTATTGTTTATTCTTTTTATATACCGCCATTTCTGCTTTCTTCACATCTTCTGCTGGCAAGACTAGAGTAAAACGTACCGTATTATTTTCCTTTTCGTAACTTTTATCCATTTTCATCCTCCATTTTGCTTATTAACTTATTAATTATACCATAACCGTGTTTTTACAACAAGAATGACTTCCTGCCACCTGGGTTATGTTCTCGTTTCAAATTTGTGCTTACAAAAATTACACGTTACCTTTATTTTACCCAAATTCTTAGGTGCACGCAAGGAGTGATGACAATTTGGACAAGTGAAATAGGTAAATTGCTTAGAATCTTGTTTCCCCCGCATTTTCTTTCTTACTGGCCAAGTAAAAGATTCAAATTTTTGGTTTTCTAGCCGCCGAACTGGATAATTCTTAGAAAGAGCTCGGAAAAGAAAAGACACTGCAAAGGTTAAGGCAAAAGTAGAAATGAATTGAGCCAACCTAACCTTCCCAGAACGCTGACTGATCCACTGTAAGACCGATAAGACTAATGAGCCAATAAGCAAAAATTCATTTAGAGTGTCCACTCCATAACGAGAAGCAATAAACTTTTTTAACTTATTCATCTCTTACCCCAAGCCCAATTGATTTAAAAGATCCCTTAGGGCACGTATTTCCTCTTTATTTAAGGTGAGTCCCTTACTCATCTTTTCATGGTCTGGAGCCCATTGTCTCAAATCAAACTTTCCTTCTTGGTCATTGAAAGAGACGAGATTGAGCTCCTTAGTCCATCCACTAGTCGACTCTGATAAAACCCCTATTTCTTCTAATATTTCATATTTAAAAGCCATTCTAACCTTCCTTTCAAGTAAAGAAATGCTTTTCTACTTTTTCTACCCGTCTATTTCGATAGATGCCTTACAATACTCTTGATTTCTTCCAGTTTGCTTTCAATATCCTCTTCATTTTGAGACTCTAAAGATTCTTTAACACAATGATCCACATGAGCCATTAACAAATCTGTCCTCACCTTATTTAAGATATTTTGCGTTGCCGTTAGTTGATGGGCAATGTCAATGCAATAGCGGTCTTCTTCAATCATTTTTAAAATTCCATTTAACTGGCCCCTAGCCGTTCGAATCAAACGGCTAGCTTGTTCTGGATCACTTTTCATGATACTACTTGATATCCTGCTTCAGCTACAGCATCCTTTAATTCTTTAATGGAAACTTCATCAGGATAGGTAACTTCTGCATTTTTTTCTTCTAAAGAAACTTTGGCAGATACTCCCTCTAGACTTTCTAGGGCCTCTTTTACTCGTTTTTGACAATGTTCACAAGACATTCCTTCAATCTTCAGTACAATCTTATTCATTTTTTCCTCTCTTTCCATTTCTTGGTAAGGATTTTCTTCTACATCCAAAAGTTTTGGATCTTTTTTTATTTCCGACTTTATTGGTTCTTTCTTGACCTTAAATGTATTTAAGCGCAAGGCATTGGTTACAACAAAAATACTGGATAAACTCATGGCCAGCGCTGCAAGCATAGGATTTAGGCTTAAGCCAAAAGGCAGGTAAAAAACTCCTGCTGCAATGGGGATTCCAATAACATTATAAAAGAAGGCCCAAAATAAATTTTGTTTGATATTTTTAATTGTAGCACCACTAAGGTCCCAAGCATAGACAAAATCAGAAAGTTCCGAGTGCATTAAGACAAGGTCCGCAGAATCAATAGCAATATCTGTACCAGCCCCAATAGCTACTCCTACTTGAGCCCGAGCCAAGGCCGGTGCATCGTTAATCCCATCTCCAATCATGGCAACAGTTTTTTCTTTTTGTGCCTTCCGAACCTGCTTTTCTTTTTCATCGGGAAAGATTCCTGCCACAATTTCATCTAAAGCCAGGGTCTTCCCAATGGCTTTAGCCGTT
>JASBZN010000093.1 GCA_029983435.1 Urinicoccus sp.
CTGCTACAGTAGCTGTTTTGCCAGAAGTAGAGGACATTGAAGTAGAAGTGGATGATACAGAAATCCGTGTAGACTACTTTAGATCTTCTGGACATGGAGGCCAATCGGTAAACACAACAGATTCGGCTGTTCGTCTTACCCATATTCCCACAGGAATTGTAGTTTCTTGTCAAGATGAAAAGAGTCAAATCAAGAATAAGGCTAAAGCCATGAAAATTTTAAAATCTCGGATTTATGACTTGATGCAGTCAGAACAAAATAAAGAACTTTCTGCTCAAAAGAGATCACAAATAGGAAGTGGCGATCGGTCAGAACGGATCCGGACCTACAACTATCCGCAAGGACGAGTGACAGACCACCGAATTAATTATACTTCCCATCAAATAGAAGCGATTAATGATGGAAATTTAGATGATTTAATCGATGCCCTTACGGCTTATAATCAGGCAGAAAAAGTTAAAAATATCTAAATAAGCTTAGGCTAACCTAAGCTTATTTTTTATATAAAGCTTCATAAATACAAGCTTTATATACTTAAGTCTTTATTAAAAAAATAGTTTGAAAATAAATTTCACTAAAAGCATGGACATTCCTTGAAAAATTTTTTAATTTCACTTATACTTAGAATAGTTAATCAATAGTAAGTAGTAAGTTGAGAAGGAGGAAATTATTATGAATCAAATGACACAAACAAATTTACAATCTGCATTCGGTGGTGAAAGTCAAGCACATATGAGATACCGTATTTGGGGAGATACTGCAGAAAAAGAAGGTTTCAAAAACGTTAAACGTCTATTCGACTGTACTTCTGCAGCTGAAGAAGTACACGCTCGTTTACATTTTAAAGCTCTTAAAGACGTTAGTGGTGACTTTGCTGTAACAAGCATGGCTGGATTTGGTATCAATAGCACTTCTGAAAATCTTCAAGGTGCAATTGATGGAGAAACTTTTGAATTTACTCAAATGTATCCTGCTTATATTTCTGTTGCTGAAGAACAAGGCGAAAAAGAAGCTGTTAAAGCAATGAGATATGCTATTGAAGCAGAAAAAGTTCACGCTGAAAGATATGAAGAAGCTAAGAAATTTGTAGATGATGGAAAAGATTTAGATAAAGAAGATATTTTATTATGCCCAGTATGTGGTTATATTACTTTTGATAAAACAGAAGAAGAATGTCCAATTTGTCATACAAAGGCTGAAAAATTTATTGCTTACTAATAGCAAAACTTGTCATCGAGAAGGCTAATTATATTAGTTAGAAGATGAAACTTTTAAGATAAAACCTCCTAAATCTAGAAATAGATTGGGAGGTTTTATCTTTTATCAAATTTTTTGTGTTATTCAAGTTATGTCTGTAAAACAGAAATTAAAATCTAGATAAAATAAGAAAAACTAAGAGAAAGAACATTTCTTTATAAGGACTACCGACTATCTTTTTTATTAAAAACCCATTGATTTCTCTTCTAAGAGCCTTGCTATGATATAATATTTAATTAGATATAATATTTTTATTTAAAGGAGTAATTACTTGTATTCAATAAATCAAGAAGAACAAATTATCCATATATTAAAGGAAAGTTTAGCCCCTGACGCTAGTCACCATATTATGACCTATGGCTGTCAAATGAATGAACATGATTCTGAAAAAATTTCTTGGGTGCTAGAACAAGCAGGGTTTAAGCCAACAGAAGATCCAGATCAAGCAGATCTCATTCTTTTAAATACTTGTTCTATCCGGCACTCTGCTGAAGATAAAGTTTATGGAAAATTAGGAGAACTCAAGCATCAAAAACGGAAAAGAAAGCTTACTATTGCTGTTTGTGGTTGTATGATGCAAAGAAAAGAATCTAGAGATTGCGTTCTGAAAAAATTTAAACACGTAGATATTATTTTTGGAACCAACAACATCTATAAGTTGCCATCCCTTATTTTAGAGCATTATGAAACTGGAAGACCAGTTTTGGATATTGAGGAAAACTTTCAGACAGAGGATGACGCCCTGTTGGCCAATCGCTACTATCCCTATAAGTCTTTTGTTAATATTATGTATGGTTGTAATAATTTTTGTAGTTACTGTATTGTCCCCTATACACGAGGTAGAGAGGTTAGCCGTCCTTCCCAAGATATTCTAAGAGAAGTAAAAAATTTAGTAAAAAGTGGTGTAGCAGAAATCACTCTTTTAGGTCAAAATGTCAACAGTTATGCACCAGCTTTGGAAGATGGATACAGTTTTACAAATCTTATCTATGATTTAGCTGAAATTGACGGTTTAAAAAGGATTCGTTTTATGACTTCCCATCCAAAAGATATCTCCAAAGATTTATTAATTGCCTTTAGGGACTTAGATCCTCTTTGCAATTTTTTACACCTACCTGTCCAAGCAGGTTCTAATTTTATTTTAGATAAAATGAATCGGCATTACCATCGAGAAGACTACATGCGAATTATTGATCAAGTTAAAAGTCTAGTGCCAGACATTGCGTTATGTACAGATATTATGGTGGGTTTCCCAGAAGAAAGCGAACGGGATTTTGAAGATACCTTAGATCTTGTAAGGTACGTAGAATATGACAGTGCCTTTACTTTTTTGTATTCTCCAAGAGAAGGAACGCCTGCAGCAAAAAATCCAAATCAAATTCCCAAAGAAGTAAAACAAGCCCGATTTAACCGACTGACGGACACCCTGTATCCAATTTTTGAGCGGAAGAATAAACAATTAATTGGCCAAACCATGGATGTTTTGGTAGAAGGGGTCTCAAAGCAAGACAAGACGATGTTAACGGGTAGGACAGAAAGTTTTAAGTTGACACATTTTAAGGGAGATAAAAATCTTATTGGTAAAATTCTTCCCATTAGAATTCATTCTGCAAATTCTTTTAATTTAGAAGGTGAGCTGGTTGATAAATAAAGACTATTCAAATTATACTCCCATGATGCAGCAATATTTAAAAACAAAAGACGCCTATCCAGGATGCCTATTATTTTTCCGGCTTGGGGACTTCTTTGAATTGTTTTTTGAAGATGCAAAAATAGCTTCTAGGGAATTGGATATTACTCTTACGAAAAGAGGCAAAACAGCAGATACAAATATTCCTATGTGTGGTGTCCCCTATCATGTTGCCGATCAATATCTTGCAAAACTCGTAGCTAAGGGTTATAGAGTGGCTATTTGTGACCAGGTAGAAGACCCAAAGGCTGCTACAGGAATTGTTAAAAGAGAAGTTATTCGAGTCGTTACTCCAGGGACATTTACCAATGAGGAGTATTTAAAAGAGGATGAAAACCGCTATATTTGCTCTATTCAAATAATGGACACAACATATTCTCTAGTCTTTTTAGATTATTCTACAGGAGAGTTTTTTAGTTTAGAGGCATTTTTTAATAGCAATAACCAGGGAATAGATTGGATTCAAGAACAAATTGCAAGTTATAGACCCAAAGAAGTACTTTTAACAAAAGAGTTAGCAAAAAAACTATCTTTTGAAAACAAAGATATTTCTATCCGTTTTATTCATGATGTAGAAAATTCGAACAATCTTAATCTAAGAGAGTCCTTAAGACAGTCCTTAGATGAGGTAAAAATGTCCCATCCCTTATCTTACATGACAGCAGAAGTGCTTTTAGGGTATATTAAGTCTACTCAAAAGACGAATATGGACCATATTGTTAAGATTAAACCCTTAGAAATGGGACAAGACTTAATTATTGATGAAACGGCTAAAAAGAATCTAGAACTTTTTGAAACCTTAGGGAGTGGAAATCAAGAAGGATCCCTTTATCATGTTTTAAATAAAACGCAGACATCAATGGGCGCTAGATTATTAAGGCAGTGGCTAAGTCAGCCGCTAAATAATGTAGACAAGATAAATGAGCGCCTAAATTATGTAGAAATTCTTTTACAAGATCTTATGTTTTTGGACCAAATTAAAGTGTCTTTAAAAGAAGTCTACGATTTGAAGCGCCTGTCGGTAAAAATTGCTACAGGGTCTATTAGTCCAAGGGATTTAATTTGTTTAAAAAATACCTTTATTGCTGCAAATAAGATCCAGGAACTTCTGGAAGAGGCAGATGAAAAAATTCTAAAAGACTATGCTAGAAGTTTTCCAGAATTAAATAGTCTTACAAAACTTATTGAAAAAACTATTATGGAAGATGCTCCGGTAATTATTACAGATTCCATTTTTATTAAAGAACACGTTGACCCTAAATTGGATGAGCTTCTGGAAGCTAGGACTCATGGTCGAGAATGGCTCATTGACTTAGAACAGAAAGAGAAAGAAGCAACAGGCATTAAAAATCTTCGAATTAAATACAATAAGATTTTAGGCTATTTTATTGAAGTAACAAAATCTAACGTTGATGCCGTTCCAGACCGCTATGTAAGAAAGCAAACCCTGGTCGGTAGTGAACGCTTTTTTACTATTGAATTGAAGGATATGGAAGCGCAAATTCTCGGGTCTAAAGATGAATCGCTGCGAATCCAAAGTTCTATCTTTTTGGCCTTAAAAAATAAGACAAGGGAGTTTTTACCCTTGATTCAAAATTTAGGACAAAAAATTGCCCAATTAGATATTTTCTGTTCTTTTGCAAGTGTGGCCAAGAAATACGACTATATACGGCCAACAATAGAAGATGGAGAAATTCTAGAAATTAAAGAGGGCCGCCATCCCATGGTAGAAGCCAACCAAAGCCCTAGTTTATTTGTCCCCAATGATACAAGCTTAAACCAAGAAGACAAGATGATTGGGCTAATCACTGGACCTAATATGGCGGGGAAATCTACTTATATGCGTCAAGTAGCTTTGATTTGTATCTTAGCCCATATTGGGTCTTATGTTCCTGCTAAGAAAGCAACCATCCCCCTTATTGAC
>JASBZN010000094.1 GCA_029983435.1 Urinicoccus sp.
CGTTTGGCTACGGACCAAAAGGCCAGGGGTTCGAATCCTCTATGGTACGCCAAGGGAAGCGTCACAATCAATTGATTGTGACGCTTTTTTATTATGACTGTAGTCAGTTGAGTACGCAAGGTGTATGAAACAAAAAATCACCTCAGCATTATAATAGAGTTGTTCAGACCTAAAATAATAAGAGGTGATTAATATAGCTCAAAAGGCAGATCCATTATCACACAAAAATTCAGAACTAGCTAAAGAGGCAAAAACAATAAGATTTGACCAAAGTGAAAACCAGTACCTTGAGACATTGGTTGGTATCACTCGGGCTTATAGCCCATAATCAAACCACCGTTTGACGGGCGGTTATGATTGTTTTTATAATAAATGTTAGGGTCTGCTAGACTTTCGCATTTATTTTACTGCAAAATGTAGATATCTTTTTTGTAACATGAAAGCTACCAGATTAAATAGAAAGTTAAAAGTGGTGAAAGATTTAGAAATCCATGGATTCATTGAAATTAAAGGGTGTCTCGATGGATGAAGTTCTTTCTTGACAGACGAGATCCATGTAAAATCTATTCTTTAAACAGAGAAGGCCGTTGTCTTAATTGCTAGAAGAAGTCTAGAATCCACGATGATTGCCTTTAAAAGATCAGGATAAGGTAAGAGGTTACTTCTTTTAAGATCTTGGGAATATGCACCTTTTGCTTTGAAAAATGGGATTCTAAGGAAAGGGATAGGGATTAGGTTTTTATAAGGAATTAGAATAGAACAAAGAGGCTCTTTTCGACTTTGCGCCTGCTGAAACATTGTATTATAATAAAAGTGAAGAAAGGAAGGCGAAAACCATGGTCCAAAAGGGAGAGAGGGAAGTTTTAAAAACTTATCTAAAGTGGATGAAACCAGGGGCAGGAATCTTTTACCTAGTGGCCATCCTATTGGTAGTTTTGGCTAAAAAGAACCTTCTTTTTGTTTGGTCTTTTATCTTTTTGGCTTTTGTAACATATCTTTTTTACCAAGTGGAAAAAATGGGTAAAAAAGAGGAAGCCTTGATTGGCCTCGCTGATAGGATTAAGAGGGATTTATTACTTTATAGTGGATTTTTTGCTTTTTTGTGGATTGGGCTTATTTTTTACCTCTATAAAGTATAGGATAGAAGAGAGTAATTGAGTTAAAGAGTTGGAGGAAAGATGAATCAATTAAAAGAGTGGAAGGAAGCAAAGGCAGCAGGTCAGGAGGCTCTTGAAAAGGTAGATAGGGGAATGAAACTCTTAAAGAAGGCTTCTTCTTGGGGGTTTATGGATTTATTTTCAGACAGCTTTTTTTTAAGTTTTATAAAGCGGCGAAAGATTAAAAAGGCCAATGAGGTTATGAAGGAGATTGTTGAAGCTCTTCATAATTTAAATAGGGAGCTGGGAGATGTGAATGTTGACCTGCCTGAAGAAATAAATGATAAGTTGTCAGATAAACTTTTAGACATGTGGTTTGATAATATTTTTACGGATATCCGGGTCCAAGGAGAATTAAAAAGAGCTCGAAAGAAGTTAAAAGAAATCAGAAAAGCTCTTATGGAAGTTATGAAGACACTGGATCATCAAAGGTAAAAGTTAAAAAGTAGAATGAAAAAAGCTGAAAGAAGGGGTTAAGGTCTTTCAGCTTTTTTATACCTAAAAGGAGTTTAAAGATCTTTTTAGAAGGTATTTAAGGGTAAAAAAAGAGATATGTAATTTCTACATATCTCTTTACGAGAGGAATATTTTTATTCTTCCTCTTCTTCTTCTGTTTCATCAACAGTTGGCACGTCAGCTGCATCTGCAGTTTCTTCGCCTTCTTCCTCTTCAGGAATTTCTTCTTCACGTGGTTCTTGAAGAGTACATACTGCTTCTTCAAGGTCTGTAAGAACGTCGATACCTTCTTCACTGGCAACGTCTAAATCTTTAACAAGAAGAGTGTCGCCAATTTCTAGGTTTTCTACATCCACTTCTGCTGTAGATGGAAGGGAGTCTGGAAGACATTCTACTTCCACTTCGTCTAGATGTTGTAACAAGACAGATGGTTGTGCGTGAATTTCATCACGGTTAAGAAGAACAACTGGAATAGAAAGACGTAATTTTTCTTTCATATTTACAGCGTAAGCATCAAAGTGCAAAATTTGGTTTTTGAAAGGATGCATTTGAACTTCTTTGAAAAGTACTTTTTTCACATCACCATCAAGGTTTAAGTCAATAAGAGTAGATGTTCCAGCTTCGTCAAAAGCCTTTACAAGTTCTTTTTCCACTACTTGAACAGGTACAGATTCTTCGCCCTTAGTATAAAGGATACCAGGGATTGTTTTTTCTAAACGTAATTTATCGACATTATTTTTTCCGACTTTATCACGCTTACTTACATTTAATGTAATTTTTTCCATAGGTTATAACCTCCATGTAATATTTGTTCTATCGATAGAAATCAATAATACATTATACACGATATTGACTTGAATTTCCACCTTTTCAAGAAAATTGCCTAAAATACAAAGACCTCACAATTGTATTTTCATCAGATTGGGTCTTATGTTATAATGGTTAACGGATGAAAAGGAGGTAGAAATGAAGTTTTTACCGATATTACTGGGAACAGATAATAATGCTTATGGAGTGGCTCGGTCCATTCATGAAGCTTATGGAATAAAGAGTATTTGTATAGGGAAGGCCCATCTTTCTTATACGGCAAATTCAAAGATTGTTCGGCAAATTGTCCATCCTAAAATGGACAAGGATGAAATTTTTTTAGCCCATCTTCGTCACTTGGCAGAAGAATATCGCCAGGTAGACAAAATATTAATTTCTTGTGGAGATGGCTATACAGAACTTTTAACCAAACATAAGGACCTTTTGGCCAAAGATTATCTTTTTAACATCATTGATAAAGAGAAACAAGAGGCCTTGGAAAATAAGTTGGATTTTTATAAAATATGCGATGAATATGGCTTGCCCTATCCAAAGACCCTAGTCATTAATAAGAAGATGGTGGAAGAGGGGTTTGAGAATCCTCTTACCTATCCTATTGCCTTAAAGCCCAATGACAGCATCAGTTACTTAAATTTAAAATTTGAGGGAAAACATAAGGCCTACAAAATTAAGTCGGAAGAAGAGCTTTTGGAAACGCTTGATAAGATCTATAAGGCAGGATATGAGGAAGAGATGATTGCCCAGGACTTTATACCTGGAGACTGTAGCCAAATGGCCGTTTTAAATGCCTATGTTAACACCAAGGGCCACGTGACCATGATGTGCTTTGCCCAATGTCTTTTAGATGCAGTTTTGCCAGCGGAAATTGGAAACTACCATGCCCTAGTAACCATGGATGGCCAAGAAGTCTACCCCCAATACCAAAAGTTTTTAGAGGATATTGGCTATCGGGGTTTTGCAAATTTTGATTTAAAAAAAGATCCCAGAGATGGAGTGTACAAGGTTTTTGAAATCAATATTCGCCAGGGACGGTCTTCTTATTGCATGACGGCTGGGGGCTGTAATTTTATAAAGTATTTAATTGAAGACCTAGTAGAAAAGAAAGAAGAAGCCTGTCACTACCATAAAGACCAAGGACTTTGGCTCTATGTAGATCCCTATGTCTTAAAAAAATATGTACCAGACTCTTTAAGACCTCTCGCTTTAGAAGAACTAGAAAAGGGATATGAATTCACCGAGTGGTATAAAAAGGACCGGTCTTTAAAACGCTGGCTTTCCTATATGCGTCATCGTCTATCGAGCATAAAAAGCTACCGACTATATAAGGAGAAATAGAATGAAAAAATGGATACTGGGTTTATTTTGCCTTTTTTCCTTGGTGGCTTGTCAAAGTCAAAATAGAGAAATGTATTCTCTTCAATACTATGACCTCTTTGATACGGTAACAAGCTTGGCTATTCCAGCTAAAAGTCAGGAAGAGGCACAGGAATTATCAGACAAGATTCATGAAAAATACTTGTATTATCATAAGCTTTATGATGGCTACCATGCTTATCCCGGCTTAAACAATTTAAAGACCCTTAACGAACAGGCTGGAAAAGGACCTGTTGTCGTGGATGATGCTCTTTTTGACTTGATTGAAAATTCCATGGACCTCTACCATGGTCAATCGAAGGAAGTAAATATTGCCATGGGGTCTGTTTTAAAAATTTGGAGCGACTACCGGGACGGCTTTGAAGCAGGTGTAGATTTTCAAGACACGTCTCCTGATAAAGAGAACAAAGAAGCCAAGTTGCCTTCCATGGAAGAGCTAAAAGCGGCAGAGCAACATACCAATATCGAAGATATTATTTTAGATAAAAAAGAAAAGACCGTCTTTTTAAAAGATCCTGCCATGCGATTGGACCTAGGAGCTGTAGCCAAAGGATATGCTACAGAAAAAGTAGCCCAGTACATGGAAAAGGACTTGAAAATAGATAGTGCTTTAATTAGTGCAGGGGGAAATGTTCGACTTATTGGAGAACCCCTTGAAAAGAATCGAGAGACTTTTGTCTTAGGAATTCAAAACCCCGAGGTTTTGTCGGAAGAAAGCAGCAGTTCCAATGTATTGGACGCCATAAAAATAAATAAGGCTTCCGTTGTAACTTCTGGAGACTACCAACGCTATTATATTGTCAATGGGAAGAGATACCACCATCTCATTGACCCCAAAACACTCTTACCAGGAGATTATTTCCAGGCGGTAACCATTGTGACCAAGGATTCTGGCTA
>JASBZN010000095.1 GCA_029983435.1 Urinicoccus sp.
AGAAAGCAACCATCCCCCTTATTGACCGTATTTACACAAGAATTGGAGCGTCGGACAACTTAAGCGGTGGCGAGAGCACCTTCATGGTAGAAATGAAAGAAGTAGCTACTATTACACAGTTAGCCACCTCTAAATCCTTAATTATTTTAGACGAAGTAGGAAGGGGAACAGGAACTTTTGATGGCCTAAGTATTGCCTGGGCTTTAATTGAGTATATTGCTGAACATATTCAGGCGAAAACTCTTTTTGCTACTCATTATTTAGAATTAATTCCCTTGGCAGATCGGGTAGAAGGCTTAATTAATCTTACGGTTTTAACAGAAGAAAATGAAGATGGTATTACTTTTTTAAGGAAGATAATGCCTGGCTATTCCAATCAATCCTTTGGGATTGACGTTGCACAATTAGCAGGCATCGACGAAAGACTCATTTATCGAGCAAAAGAAGTCTTTCAACAATTAAAATTGGAAGAAAAAAAGAAGGGAAGTTATACTCTTCCAGAGACTAGGCATAAAAGTAAGGAAAAACTAGATGAAAGAGCAGGAGAGTATCGGACGCTCTTAAAGAAACTAGATAAAATTGATTTATTAAACCAAAGTCCTATGGAAAGTCTATTGGAAGTTCAAAACCTGCAGAGACAAGTAAAAGAGGTATTAAATGATTCATCAACTAACAAGTGATACGATTTCCAAAATAGCTGCAGGTGAAATTATTGAAGAACCTGCAAGCATTGTTAAAGAATTATTGGAAAATTCTATTGATGCTAAAAGTAGTCAAATCCAAATTGAAATCCTTCATAGCCCAACAGACTATATTCGAATTACAGATGATGGAATTGGGATGAGTGAAAAAGAAATTGAAACGTCACTTCTTCGCCATGCCACTTCTAAAATACAATCCATAGAAGATTTAAACAACTCTCGAACTTTGGGCTTTCGTGGAGAAGCTTTGCCAAGTATTAACCAAGTAAGTGAACTTGAAATGATTAGTCGTAGTCAAGATCAAGATTATGCTATCCGTCTAGTTTATCATTTTGGTAAAAGGGTCCTTCGGGAAAAGATAGGGGCTCCCGTTGGAACGACGATTAAAGTCAAAAATATCTTTGGAAATCTTCCTGTTCGGAAAAAATTTTTAAAAAATAAAAAAATTCAATGGGCAAATATTGTAGAAGTTGTGGAAAAAATTGCTTTAGGGGTACCTACCTGTGCCATTTATTTAAGTAAAGACCATCGGCAAGTGTTTAAAAGCGCGAAGGATGAGAATCGAAAAAACCATCTATACTCTATTCTAGGCAAGCAAATCACAGAGCACCTACAAAAAATGGACTTTAAATCTTCTTCTTATAAAATTGAAGGGTATTTTGGTGATAATCAGATTCATCGCTCCTCTAGAGTTCATGAATATATCTATATTAATCATCGCTATGTAAGAAATCTTCAAATTTCAAAATCTATTGAAGAAGTATATCAATCAAAAATTCCCCTACAGAAATTTCCAGTCTTTGTCCTTTATATTGAAATTGATCCCCAATTAGTAGATGTTAATATCCATCCGAAAAAACATGAGGTGAAATTATCCAATGAGAATCAATTAATTCCTATATTAAAGGAGCTTCTTAATACACATTTTAGAGGATCTAAGATTCCCACATTAGAAGAAACTCCATCCCAGCCAAGGGAAGAGGACCTAGATTTACTTGACCTATATTATGCAGAAAAGACAAGTCCTAGGAAAGAAGAAGTCAAAATAAAGAGTTTTTTAGAAGAAGAAATCTCTTCATCCTTTTTAGAGCAAGAGCAAAAAGAATTTACTGATTTCGATTCTGTCCATGATTCAGAAGATACTTACATGGGCTCTAAAGAAAATGGAGGAGAAAATTGGATACAAGCACTACTTTCTAGTAAATATCTTGGCCAACTTTTTCAAACTTATCTGCTTTTTCAGGGCAAAGAAGAGATTTACTTAATCGATCAACATGCTGCTCACGAACGGATTCTTTATGAAAAATACTTTGAAGAATTTACGCAAGAAGCTGTTCATCGCCAACTCCTTTTACGACCTCAATACCTAAAAATAAGCAGTCACGCTAAGGCTCTTTTGGAAAATTATCAAAACTCTTTTGAAGATATAGGCTTTGTCTATGACTTTTTTGGCGAAGATGGGATTTTACTTCGGGAAGTGCCCTTTATTTTTGGGGAACCAGGGTCTGTTTCTTTTATAGAAAACCTTATTGACCACTTAGCTACAACAGAAAATAAATACGATTTCAACCGCTATGATATTATGCGTAAGGCTTGTCGTAGCGCTATTAAGGCCCATGATCCATTAAATAATATGGAAGTAAAATCCTTAATTAATCAATTAATTCTTGCCAAAGATCCCTATACTTGTCCCCATGGCCGGCCAACAATCATTCGAATCCGGCAAAGAGAAGTAGAAAAATTATTTTTACGGGTGGAATCATGAGAAAAAAAATACTCATCCTCACTGGCCCTACTGGAGTTGGAAAATCCGACTTATCTATTCAAGTGGCAAAGGCTTTAAGTGGAGAAATTATCTCGGCAGATTCCATGCAAATATATAAAGATTTAGATATTGGAACTGGTAAAATTACAGAAAAAGAAATGCAAGGAATTCCACACTATGGTATTAGCCATATTCATCCTTTTGATGAGTATAGTGTAGCTGAATTTTCAAAAGATGTTAAGGATTACGTCCATTTGATTTCTAACAAAAATAAATTACCTATTCTTGTTGGAGGAACTGGTCTTTACCTGCATAGTATTATCTATCAACTGGACTTTTTCCAAACTGAAAAAAATTCTGATTTAAGGAAAGACTTGGAATTAGAATGGAAAGAAAAAGGGCTTGAAGCCTTGGCTTATAAATTAACACGTCTAAATCCTAAACGAGCAGAGAAGGTGGATTTACAAAATCCTCAAAGACTTATTCGAGCTTTGGAAATTGAGCTAGAAAATCCTAAGCAAGAGTCCCAAGGCTTAAATAAAAAAAACTCTCTCTATGACCCTTGTCTTATTATTTTAAACAGAAATCGAGAAGAACTATACCATCGAATTAACTGCCGTGTAGATAAAATGGTGGAAGCTGGACTTTTCCAAGAAGTAAAAAATTTAATAGATAGAGGGTTAACCTTAAAAAACCAATCCATGCGAGCAATTGGATATAAAGAAATTTTTGACTATTATAAGGAAAAAAGAGATTATTCAGAAACCATTGAACTCATTAAACGAAACTCAAGACGCTATGCAAAGCGCCAGCTTACTTGGTATCGCCGTTATGATCAAGGAATCTGGATAAATTTAAGTGATTTAAACGAAGAAGAAGCCTTAGAAGAAATTGTAATAAATTGGAGGCAATAGAATGGAAGACATTGAATTATTGATAAAAGAACAAGAAGATGGCTTAAAAGATTTTTTTTCCAATCGAGAAAAAATTACTCTTAAAAATCAAAAGAAAATTCTCGCGGCCATGCAAGAAGAAAAACTAGCAGCTTCAGATTTTCATTGGACTACGGGTTATGGTTATGGAGATGACGGAAGAGATAAGGTAGAAGCTATTTACAGTCGTATTTTTCACACAGAAGATGCCCTTGTTCGTCCGAATATTGTTTCTGGGACCCATGCTATTTTTTTATCTATTTCTTCTTTTTTAAAAGAAGGGTCTCATCTTCTTAGTCTTTGTGGTCCTTTGTACGATACCATGCAAAAGGCAATTGGTCTAACTGGGAATGAACCAATGAATTTGAAAGACCGCGGAGTTTCCTATACAGAAGTTCCCCTAAAAGATGGACAAATGGACTATGAACTTTTTGGAGATTATCTTCAAAAAAATACAGACCTAGTAGTTATTCAACGTTCAACAGGTTATAGTAATCGCCGAGCCTTTACAGTAGAAGAAATAAAACAAGCGATTCAAAAGATTAAGACGATTAACCCAAATATTCCTGTCTTTATTGATAATTGCTATGGAGAATTTACAGAAATTATTGAGCCAACAGATGTTGGAGCTGATCTTATGGCAGGATCTCTAATTAAAAATCCTGGCGGAGGATTAGCTTACTGTGGAGGCTATATTGTTGGAAAATCAACCTATATTCAACGGATTGCTAACTTACTTACCGCTCCAGGAATTGGCAAGGAGTGTGGACTTTCTTTTGGCATGACTCGGCAAATCTTACAGGGCCTTTTCCTTGCACCCCATATCGTTTCTGAAGCATTAAAAGGCGCTCTACTGTTTGCCAAGTGCTTTGAAGCTTTGGGCTATCCATGCATACCTAAAGGGACGGATCCTCGATCAGACATTATTCAATCCATCACTTTTCATAATCCAGAAAAGCTAAAAGCTTTTTGTGAAGAAATTCAAAAAAGTTCTCCTGTGGACTCACACTTTATTCCACCACCATGGGAGATGCCTGGATATGAAGATCCTGTAATTATGGCTGCTGGTGGATTTATTGAGGGAAGTTCCATCGAATTATCTGCAGATGGTCCAATGCGCAACCCCTATATTGCTTACTTCCAAGGAGGGTTAACTTACGCCCATTGTTTAATTAGCCTTGAAAATGTTTTGCAACGTTTTAAAAAAGAGAAGTGGATTTAATATCCGTTTCTCTTTTTTTCATTGTTAAGAAAGTGTTTTCTTATACTTTGTTTTTATTTAATAAAAATATATATTATTTTTTTAAGTTATG
>JASBZN010000096.1 GCA_029983435.1 Urinicoccus sp.
CAAAACCTGTTGCAATCTCTTTGGCGTCGTCTTTAAATCGTTTCAAAGATGCAATATCCCCTTCGTGGATAACAACATCGTCTCGTAAGATTTTTACTCGACCATTTCGAACCATCTTGCCCTTAATAACATAAATTCCTGCAACAATGATATGTCCTGGCAACTTAAATGTTTGGCGAACTTCTGCTCGGCCACTCACTTCTTCCACAATATCTGGATCTAACATACCACTTACAGCATCTTTTACATCGTTAATGATATCATAGATGACTCGATATGTTCGAACATCTACTTCTTCTTCTTTTGCTAAGTCTAAAGCATTGATGTTAGGTCGTACATTAAAACCGATAACAAGAGCGTTGGAAGCACTAGCTAAATTAATATCGCCTTCATTAATTCCCCCTGCTCCTTGGTGAATAATGTTAATCTTAACTTCATCATTCGACAATTTTAATAAGGATTGGCAAACAGCTTCTACAGATCCCTTAACATCTGCTTTCACAACAATATTCAAATCCTTTAGTTCCCCTTCTTTAATTCGATCAAAGAGGTTTTCTAAAGAGACTTTGTTAGAATTTGTTAGCTTTTCTTCTCTTTCTTGCGCAATATTCTTTTCTGCAATTTCTCTTGCCAGTTTATCATCTTCCACTGCATAAATTTGATCCCCTGCATTGGGAACTTCATTTAAACCTAAAATAACAACTGGTGTTGATGGTCCAGCCTTTTTAACATTTCGATGCTTATCGTCAATCATAGCTCGAATCCGACCATGTGCTTGACCAGAAACAACGCTATCTCCAAAACGCAAGGTTCCCTTTTGAACTAAAACAGTTGCCATGGATCCCTTTCCTTTGTCTAATTGGGCTTCGACAATAGTTCCAACAGCTCTTCGGTTTGGATTTGCCTTTAATTCTTGCATTTCAGAAACTAATAAGATCATTTCTAATAGTTCTTGAATCCCCATTTGGGTCTTTGAACTAACTGGAACCATAACTGTATCGCCGCCCCAAGCTTCTGGAATTAACTCATATTCAGCCAACTCTTGATAAACTTTTTCTGGGTTAGCTGTTTCTTTATCCATTTTTGTAATGGCTACAATAATAGGAACGCCAGCTGCTTTGGCATGGTTAATAGCCTCTACTGTTTGCGGCATCACACCATCATCTGCTGCTACAACTAGAATAGCAATATCTGTGGATTGAGCTCCCCTCAAACGCATGGCGGTAAAGGCTTCGTGACCAGGAGTATCTAAGAAAGTAACCTTTTTATTCCCTACATTAACCATATAGGCTCCAATATGTTGGGTAATTCCTCCAGCCTCTCCTTCTGTCACGCGACTTTTCTTAATAACATCTAGCAATGAAGTCTTACCATGGTCAACATGGCCCATAACAGTAACTACTGGTGGTCTTGCTTTTAAGAAGTTTGGATTATCCTCAAAATCAAGGTTGTAGCTTTCTTCAATCGTTTCTACTTCTTCTGGCTCTTCAATGACAATATCTTTACCTAACTCATCGCCAAGTAAGATAACTAAATCTTCATCTAGGGATTCATTTTGTGTCATCATTAGGCCCAGGCCCATTAATTTAGTTATGACCTGACTAACAGGTGTTTTTGTTTCTTCAGCAAAATCCTTGACTGATATTGGTGGTTGAATTTTAATTTCCGTATTTTCCTTTTCTCTTAATTCTTTTTCTTTTTGTTTTTTCTTTTCTCGAGCTGTTTTTCCGGTCTTATGAGGCTTTCTTCTCTTTCGTCTTTGGTCATTTACCGTATTCTTTTCTTGATTTTTTTGGTGACTTTTTTTCCCTTTATCTTTTGACCCTTGGTTGTTTTCTTTTTCTTGCGCTTTCTTTTTTACACCAGTTTTATTATCTTGCTTTTTCCCTTCATTTCGAGGGACATGATTTTGCTTTTTTTCATCTTTAGAATTTTTTACTTCTTTTTCACTGACTTTTTTATTGGTGCTTTTTCTATGATGGGAGGGCGTATTCTTTTGTTCTTTTTTTGGCGTTTCAATAGTCTTACCAGGTTTTTGACGTTTATTTTTTGTGTCTTTCCCCTTTTTTTCTTCTTTTTGGCTAGGAGCCTTTTTGGAATCAAAGGTCTTCTTTACCCTAGCTACTTGCTCTTCATCTAAGGAACTTAAGTTACTTTTTACATGAATATCTATCTTCTCTAAATTTTTTATCAATTGTGAACTACTGATTCCCAATTCTTTTGCCAATGCGTGAACTCTTATTTTCGACATTGGACACACCTCCTTTGAACTACGACATTACTCTTTCATTGAATCCTCCAACTCGTGTAATATCTCTGTGGGTACCTCAACCTTTAAAGAACGGTTGAGAGCTTTCGAACGGATTGCTTTTTCTAAGCAATGAACATCATTACATAAATAGGCGCCTCTGCCATTACTCTTGTTGGTTTTATCGACAAATATTTCTCCCGTATTTGTTTTTACAATACGGATTAAATCTTTTTTTTCTTTATTTTCATGACATCCAATACATTGTCGCATTGGTTTTTTCTTTACCTTTGCCATGGTCCTCCCTAATTCTTAATTAGTCATTTTCCAATTCATCATCAGGATCTGCTTTTTCGTCACTTTCTTCTGTCTCTGACTCTTCTATGTCTAAAAAATCTTCTGTTCTTTCTTCCATTTCATCTATTGGCTCTTCCGTATTTTGATCAATAGAATCGTCAGAATCATCGATAAGCTTTTCTTCCTCTTCTGAGTCATCGGACTCTTCTAAAAATTCGTCTAAATTGCTTTCTAGTGCGAAGTTTTCTCTTAGTTCTTCTTTCGTTAAACCTTCTTCTTCCAAATACTCAGCAAATTGAGATTCTGACTTAATGTCTATCTTCCAATTGGTAAGTTTTGCTGCTAGGCGAGCATTTTGTCCTTCTTTTCCTATAGCTAAACTCAATTGATAGTCTGGTACTACAACCAAGGCTTCTTTTTCTCTTTCTTTGATGAAAACATCTACAACCTTAGATGGACTCAATGCATTAGCAATAAACTTTGCAACATCTTTTTCATAAATGACGATATCTATTTTTTCATTATAGAGTTGATCCACAATAGTTTTTACACGATTCCCTTTAAAGCCAACACAAGCTCCCAATGGATCAATTGCTGGATCCTTAGAGAAAACAGCAATTTTCGTTCTAGATCCCGCTTCTCTAGCGATGGAATAAATTTCCACAACTCCCTCAAGGATTTCTGGAACTTCCATTTCAAATAGCCTCTTGATTAAATTCGGATGAGAGCGAGACAAAATTACTTGGGGTCCCTTAGGGGTTCTGCGCACTTCTAAAAGAAGAAGTTTAAACCGTTCTCCTTGTCCATAGTGCTCTCCTGGAATTTGTTCTTGAAAAGGTAGAAGAGCTTCTGTTTTTCCTAAATCAAAAAATACGTTTCGGTTGCTTACTCTTCTTACTTCTCCAGTAATAATTTCATTTTCTCGGTCCGTATAATCTTCAAAGATAACATCCCGTTCAGCATCTTTAATCCGTTGAATAACAACTTGCTTAGCTGTTTGGGCTGCAATTCGTCCAAAATTTTCTGGTTCCAGGCGAATACGTACTGTATCTCCGATTTGGTAAACGGCATTAATTTTTTGTGCATCGTCTAAAGAGATTTGTAAGTTGGTGTCTTCAAGACTTCCTTCTTCTACCACTTCTTTTAAGGCATATAACGCGATAACACCTGTTTCTCGGTTCATTTCGACATCTACATTTTGAGCAGACCCAAAATTTTTCTTATAGCTAGAAATCAATGCAGATTCAAGGGCTTCAAAGATAATATCCTTATCAACACCCTTTTCTCTTTCAATTTCATCTAGTGCTAAAATAAACTCCTGATTCATTTTTCCTCCTAAAAGCTAATTACTTGTCGCATTAAAGAAATAATATCTCGGGGAATTTTCTCTTCTCCATCCTCTGTTGTTAAAGTAATTTCTTTCTCTGAATAGTCTTTAATTTCGCCAATAAATTCTTTTTGATTGTTCAACTTTTTATAAAGTTTTACCTCTACCTTTTTACCTAAATTTCTTCGCAAGTCATCATCAGACTCAATTGGGCGATCTAAGCCTGGTGAAGCAACTTCTAGATAATAGGGGCCATCACTAATGTCTAAATCATCAATTTTTTCATCTAGGGCTCGGCTGAAGGCCGCACAATGATCTAAACTAACTCCATTTGCATTGTAGATGACAACTTCAATGTGCAAGCCGTCTGGCGAAGTTCTTGTATTGACTTCCACCAACTCATCTTTCATGACAAGAGCGGTTGCTTCTGCCTTTTCTCTTATTAAATCAAGAATTTGCCGCTTCATACTCCCTCCCCTTCGTAAAAAAACTAGAGTGGGAAGACCACTCTAGTTGCAAACGTACCTATATCTTGTTTTTATTATACCATATTCTAGTTAAAAATTAAAGGGAAAATATACTAAGTTGGTCACTTTCAGGTAATTTATCGAGACAGTGATTTTCCTTGAGCAGTTCCACCACCGTCTTAGACGCTTTCGTTCGATTTACAAAATCCTCAACAGAAATAAATGCACTAATTTCTCTTTGCTCTACAATTTGTTCCGCTAAAGATTGTCCCAATCCAGTCATGGCTTGTAAAGGTAATAAAACCCCTTTATCTTTTAACTTAAAGTTTGTAGCTGCAGACTGATAGAGA
>JASBZN010000097.1 GCA_029983435.1 Urinicoccus sp.
CTTCTGGAGAATCTGTTGAACTAGCCTATGTTGCTTGGGATACAGAAATTGCCTCGACGAATGTGGTAAAACAAGCCATGGAAGCCAACGGCTTTAAGGTAAAGATTACCCAAGTAGAAGCAGGTCCTATGTGGAATGCGGTAGCCGCTGGTAAGGTAGATGGAATGGTCTGTGCTTGGTTACCTGTAACTCAAAAGCAATACTACGAGGCCTTAAAAGATCAATTGATTGACTTAGGTCCCAACCTAGAAGGTGCTAAGAGTGGCCTTGTGGTTCCAGCTTATAGTGACTTAAATTCTATCGAAGATTTGAAAAAATAAAAAAAGGGTGGAAGGAAAAACTCCTTCCACTTTTTATTTTAAAGAAGAGAAAAATTTTACTTGACTTTTTTCTTTTTCTCCCCTATACTAATACATGTTATGAAACCGCAGACAGTAGGTAACCATAAATCCTACCGAGGTGAGAAAACTTGTTTATCATCTTTTTATGAAAAGATTGGATTTACGATCTCATTGTGTCTGCGATGAGATTTTTTTATTTTACAGAAAACCTAGGGAGGTGAAGCCTTGAAAGAGGAAGTACTTCAATCAAAAGTTGCTTTAGTTGATGAAATTAAAGACAAAATTGAAAATTCCCATTCGATTGTTCTTGTTAACTATCGTGGTTTAAATGTGGAAGAAGTTACTGAATTAAGAGCTAAATATCGTGAAGCTGGCGTTGATTACAAGGTGTATAAAAACACAATGATGAGACGGGCTTTTGAAGATTTAGGTCATGAAGATATCAGTGAATTCTTAAAAGGACCTTCAGCCATTGCTTTCGGGATGGAAGATCCTGTAAGCCCTGCAAAAGTGACAGCTGAATTTTTAAAAGACCATGAAGCTTTAGAAATTAAAGCTGGTTTCATGGATGGCGCTGTAATGAGCAAAGAGGCAATTGAAGATCTTGCAAAACTACCATCACAAGAAGAACTTATTGGAAAATTCCTTGGCAGCCTAAACAGCCCACTCCAAGGACTTGTCAATGTAATGAATGGAACGTTAAAGGGATTTGCTGTTGCATTAAATGCAATTGCAGAAAAGAAAAAAGAAGAAGAAACCGCTTAATAGCGTAGGAGGGTAAATAATGAGCGAAAAAGTAGAAGCACTTATTGAAGAAATTAAAGGTTTAACTGTTTTAGAATTAGCAGAAGCTGTTAAAGCAATGGAAGAAGAATTTGGCGTAAGCGCAGCTGCACCAGTAGCTGTTGCAGGTGCTGCACCAGCAGCAGGTGGAGCAGCAGGCGGAGCAGAAGAAAAAACTAACTTCGATGTTATTATTGCTGAACCAGGCCAAGAAAAAGTTAAAGTTATCAAAGTAGTTAAAGACATTACTGGTCTTGGACTAAAAGACGCAAAAGCTTTAGTTGACGGTGCACCAAAAGCTGTTAAAGAAGGTGTTCCACAAGCAGAAGCTGACGAAATCAAAGCGAAACTTGAAGAAGTTGGAGCAACTGTAGAAGTAAAATAAATAAAATCTTTCAAAGGGAGCCTGAGGGCTCTCTTTTTTTATGGAAAAATTAAGTAAAGAATGGTTAAAATTTGATTAAAGTGCTAGAAAGAAGGGGCTAATTAGTGTAGACTGGAAGTAAGAATTTAAAGGAGGGAACCATGTTAAAAATTGAAAAGTTAGTCAAGGCCTATGGGGACAAGCTAGTCCTTCACGGTATTGATTTGGAAATAAAAGCTGGTGAAATTTATGGTTTTATCGGGAAAAATGGGGCGGGAAAAACCACTACCATTAAGTGCGTCATGGGGCTTTTGGATTATGACCAGGGGAATATCTTTATTGATGGGAAAAATACCCGAGAAGAGCCTTTAGCCTGTAAGCAAGTAGCTGCCTACATACCCGATAATCCTAGGCTCTATGAATTTTTAACGGGCTCCGAGTACATTAATTTTGTAGCAGATATCTATGGTGTTAGCGAGCAGGACAGGACGGACCGGGCCATGCGCTTGGCAAAGGTCTTTGACCTCCAAGGGGACCTGGGAAGTAAAATTTCCACCTACTCCCATGGAATGAAACAAAAACTGGCTATTATTGCTGCTTTGGTTCACGATCCGAAGCTCTTGATTTTAGATGAGCCCTTTGTTGGTTTGGACCCGACGTCCACCCACTTTTTAAAGGAACTTTTTAAGCAAATGGTGGCCAATGGGGCGGCGATTTTCTTTTCCACCCACGTTTTGGAAGTGGCACAAAATCTCTGCCATAAGGTAGCCATTATTAAGGATGGGCAAATTGTCAAAGAGGGAGTCACCAAGGATGTTGTACAAGATTCTTCTCTAGAGGATATCTTCTTGGACTTAATGGGTTATGAAAATGAATAAACTGAAAATTTTACTTCAATTAGAAATAAAACGAATGTTTCGGAAGGGAAAGGGGTCCAGGAAACGCCTTAGCTCCATTGCAGTGATGATTTTAGTCATCTTGGCCATGCTTTTTTACTCTTTTCTCTTTACGACGATTTTAGTATCGGCCCATCAAACCAGCCAGCTTCCCCTGGCTTTTGGTTTGATTTTATCAGTGTTGACCCTCATTACGGGTTTTTCCAATGGGAACAAAAACCTCTTTTCCCAAGAGGAGTTTGAGATTCTATACCCCATGCCCTTAGAAGAAAGGGATATTTTAATGGCCAAGTTTATAGGGATTTATCTGGATAGTCTCCTCTATTCCTTTTCCATTTTTATTATCCCAACGATTTGGTTTGGGGTCCTCTATGGCCCCCTGGCCTTTGTCTTAAATCTTCTCTCCATTCTTATCTTGCCGACTTTTCCTAGCTTTTTAGGGGTTCTTTTAGCAACCCAGGCTAGTAAGACCTTCCGGTCCCACAATACAAAGACGGTTTTACAAGTTTTTGGGATGATTCTTTTCTTTGCAGTCTATCTTTTCTTTGTAACGAAGGGAAGTCAATACTCCGATGAAATATTGGCCGTTTGGAAAGATGTTTCCACTTGGATTCAAAAGTACTACCTGCCCCTAGGGCTCTTCCAAGGGGTTTTTGCCCACCAATCCCTTGTAGCCTTCATAGAATTTTTACTTTTAAATGGAGTCTTGACTTTTGGTCTATGTTATTTAATTACGAAAAACTATATTAAAATTTTCTTTCAACAAGGTCCTAGCCAAGGTCAGGAAAAACAAAAGGCGGTTACTTTTTCTAAGAAATCCACTTTCAAAACTCTCTATCAAAAGGAAAAAACCCACTACTTTTGGCGGTCCAACTATATCACCAACACAATCTTATCGCCTCTTCTTATTTTAGGCTTAGGTGTTGCCGCTTTTTTCTTCAAACCTGAGACTATTTTTTCTGAAGCCACAGCCAATGTTCCTGGGTTTACTATTGAGAGTATCTTGACCTATCTTTTATGCTTTGTAGCAGTAAATGGAGAGATTACTTATTGCAGTTTGTCCTTGGAAGGGGAAAATTTAGAAGGTCTTTTAGCCATGCCCCTATCTTTTAAGGACTTGATTCTACCAAAGGTTGCCTTTAGTATGAGCCTTTCCGCTCTCCCCATTTTATTTACCAGCCTTGTCTTTGCTTATGTGGGAAAATTGGGGCTTTTTGCTGGGCTTTTCTTGGTTTTATCTGGCTTTTTGGCCAATCTCTTTGGTAATCTTGTAGGAATCTACTTTGATATTGTCACCCTAGATACCACTTGGAAAAATGACCTAGAAGTGATTAAACAGCGGTTCTCGGGAATCTTTATGTCCCTGGCCATGGTTTTACCTCTCTTTATTACCTGGGCCTTAACCACAATTATAAATATAAAATTTACCATTCCTGCATCCTTTATGATGTCCCTGGCCTTTATTGCCAGCATTGCCATTGTCTACCTCATGTTAGAGGGGGCAAAGGACCGGATAGGGACCCAAGGAGACCAATAAAAAAAGCCTTTGACTTTTCGTCAAAGGCTTTTACTTATGGTCGAGATGACAGGATTTGAACCTGCGACCCCATGTCCCCCAGACATGTACGCTACCGGACTGCGCTACATCTCGGTAAGAGATATTATAACACAGGTTCCTTGGGGGATGCAAGAGGTCATTATTGGCAGGGTCTATTTTCAATATAGTCTAAGAAGTCCTTGTCGGTTTGGTGGTTTTGAGAGGGGGCTTTTTCTTCCAAGAGGTTGGTCCCAATCATACCGGTATAGAGAGCCACATCTCGGACGGTGGAAAAGTGGGGAGCATAGGCGGTATCTAAAAATTCCAAGTCCCGAATTTTTCCGTGAAGGGTGATGTAGGTGGCGTAGATGTCGATGCGGTTTTTCACTCCTGTAAAGCCAATGATTTCCACGCCTAGGAGCTCCTCTTTTTTCCGGTCTACCACAGATTTTACAAGCATGGGTTCTCCACCGTGGGGGGCGTAGTGACTTCGGTGGATATGGTAGTAAACCAAGGTGTCAAAGCCATGGTCTTTGGCAGTTTTTTCTGAGAGGCCAGTGGAGCCGATTTCCATATCAAAGAGTTTAAAGATATTGGATCCTGCAATGCCTGGAAATTCTGTAGGGATTCCTGCCATATTGTCGGCAACAA
>JASBZN010000098.1 GCA_029983435.1 Urinicoccus sp.
AAGATTGTTGAAAAGATAGTAAATGAGCATAAGCTCTCTAGAGAAGACCTTAAAAGTTTACTAGAAAATCAAAGGGAAGTTCAAGAAATTCTTGCTAAGGAAGCCCACCTCTTAACTCAAAAAAACTTTCATAATAAAATTTATGTTCGTGGGTTAATTGAAATCAGCAATTTTTGTAAGAATAATTGCTATTATTGTGGTATTCGTAAGGGGAACCATAAAGTGCATAGGTATCGCTTGGGTTTGGATGAAATTATGGAGTCTGTAAAACTTGGAACAAGTATGGGATTTCAAACTTTTGTCCTTCAAGGCGGGGAAGATCCGACTTTTACGGACGACTTTTACTGCCAAGTGATTCAAGAAATAAAGAGAGTAAATCCAAATACGGCAATTACTCTGTCTATTGGAGAACGCACCTATGCTTCTTATGAAAAACTAAAACATGCTGGAGCTGATCGTTTTTTATTGCGGCATGAAACAAAAAATAAAGATCACTATCAAAAGCTCCATCCCAAGGAGATGGATTTAGAAAACAGGATTCAATGCCTTTATGATTTAAAGAAGTTGGGCTATCAAACAGGGACAGGAATCATGGTGGGAAGCCCTGGGCAAACCATCCAGTATATCCTTGAAGATTTACTTTTTATTCAAGACTTAAAACCAGAAATGGTTGGAATTGGGCCCTACATTCCCCATGAAGACACGCCTTTTCGAGACGAAAAGGCAGGCTCTGTAGAAGAAACTGTCTTTCTAATTCACCTCTTGCGTTTGCTTTTACCCTATGCCAATATTCCGGCAACGACCTCGTTAAACACCCTATCCCCTAAGGGGAGGGACCGGGCTATTCAGGGTGGAGCAAATGTTTACATGCCTAATTTAACACCAGCTTGCTACCGTAAGGACTATGCTCTTTATAAGGACAAGGCTTGTTTTGAAATTGAGGCGGCAGAAAACTTGCAAGATTTAAAGAAGATGATGAAAAAGCTTGGTTATGAAGTTGTCATGGCCAGAGGTGATTTTGAGGTGAAAAATGTACAATAAGTTATCCCATCGAGCTGATGAGTTTATTAATCATGAAGAAATACTAGAAACGTTAGAAGAAGCAGAAAAAAATAAAGGAAATAAAGAGCTTGTAGAGAAAATTTTAGAAAAGGCTAAAACAGCGCAAGGCATTAGCCACAGAGAAGCAGCAGTTCTTTTACTGAATGAGGACGAAGAAGTGACAAAACAAATTAAGGATATTGCGCGGTCCATTAAAAAGAAATTTTATGGGAACCGTATTGTTTTGTTTGCTCCTCTTTACCTATCCAACTACTGTATCAACCACTGTGTCTACTGTCCCTACCACGCCAAAAATAAAAACATTCGTCGGAAGAAATTGTCCCAAGAAGATATCCGTAATGAAGTAATTGCTCTTCAAGACATGGGTCATAAGCGTCTAGCCTTAGAAGCTGGGGAAGACCCTGTAAATAATCCCTTGGACTATATTTTGGAAAGTATTCATACCATTTACACCACCAAGCATAGAAATGGATCTATCCGCCGGGTAAATGTAAATATTGCTGCTACAGATATTGATTCTTATCGGAAATTAAAGGAAGCTGGAATTGGAACGTATATCCTCTTCCAAGAAACTTACCACAAAGATAATTACGAAAAACTCCATCCCAAGGGACCTAAACACAACTACGCTTACCATACAGAAGCTATGGACCGGGCCAATGAGGGAGGAATTGACGACGTAGGAATTGGTGTTTTATTTGGAATTAATAACTATAAATACGATTTAATTGGCTTGTTGATGCATGCAGAACATTTAGAAGCCACTTACGGATGTGGACCTCATACAATCTCTGTTCCTCGAGTTTGTCCTGCAGATGATATTGATCCAGATGAATTTGACAATTCCATACCAGATGAAATTTTTGAAAAGATTGTTGCAATTATTCGCTTGACAGTTCCTTACACAGGAATGATTATCTCCACTAGAGAATCTCAACGGGTTCGGGGAGAGGTATTAGAACTTGGAATTTCTCAAATTTCAGGAGGGTCCAGAACTTCTGTCGGTGGGTATATCAATGAAATGGAAGATCCTTCTTCTGCTCAATTTGACGTTTCGGATCATCGAAGCTTAGAAGAAGTAATCCATTGGTTATTGGAACTAGGACATATTCCAAGTTTTTGTACTGCCTGCTACCGAGAAGGTCGGACTGGGGACCGCTTTATGAGTCTTTTAAAATCTGGACAAATTATTAACTGCTGCCATCCCAACGCTCTTTTGACCTTAAGAGAATATTTAAACGACTATGCCAAGGAAGAAACTAGGGAGTTGGGTAACCAGGTTATTGAAGAAAACATGCATGTAATTTCCAATCCTAAGGTAAGGGACTTGACTCGAGATTACCTGGTAAAAATTGATCAAGGACAAAGAGACTTTAGGTTCTAAGATGGAAAATCGTGGCAATCAAAAGCATATTGGAATTTTTGGTCAGAGTAATGTTGGAAAATCTACCCTTTTTAACCTTCTATTGGACCAAGACTATTCCATTGTTTCTCAGGAATGTGGGACTACAACAGACCCTGTCTATAAAGCCATGGAAGTGCCAGGGCTGGGGCCTTGCCTGTTTATTGACACAGCAGGACTTTTTGATCAAACAAACTTAGAAAAAGATAGGATGAAACGGTCTTTAAAGGTTATTGAAGAGTGCGACCTTTGCTTGGTTGTAGTCCAGGAGGGGATGATTTCCTGGGACTTTATTGAGGATTTACACAGGAAAAAGAAAAAAATTCTCCTGGTTCAAAATGGACCTCTTTCAAAAGAAACCAAAGCCAAAATCAAGGAGGACCTTCTTCCCTTTAACAAGGACCTTATCTTAAAGAAATTGGCAGATGAGCTTGGGGATGTTAAGGAGGTAGGTCTTTTAGATGGTTTAGTTAAAAAGGGGGATCGGCTTCTTCTTGTGATGCCTCAAGATATTCAAGCTCCTAAGGGACGGTTGATCTTACCCCAAGTGATGACTCTTCGGGCTTGCTTGGACATGGGATGCTTGGCTCTTTGCTGTAAGCCAGAAAATTTAGACCAAATTTTAAAAGACGATGGAAAAGACCTAGATTTGGTTATTACGGATTCTCAAATTTTTAAAGAAGTAAAAAAGGCCCTGCCTCAAGGGCTTCCCCTCACTAGTTTTTCAGTTCTAATGGCTCGCTACAAGGGCGACATTAAAAGCTATGTAGCAGGGGCTCACAAGCTGGACCAGCTAGATGAAAATGCTAAAATTTTAATTAGTGAAGCTTGTACCCATGCTCCTATGGAAGAAGACATTGGTAGGGTGAAGATTCCTCGACTTTTAAGAAAGAAATTGGGGCAAAAGATTAAGATTGATTTTGTAAGAGGACTGGATTTTCCCGACAATGTGAAAGACTATGACCTAGTTATTAGTTGTGGGTCTTGTATGTTTAATCGTCAAAGGACCTTAGCTAGGATAGACCAGGTAAAGGCACAAGGAGTGGCTATTAGTAACTACGGAATTATCATTGCAAAACTAAAGAGAATACTGGAAGAGATTCGTTATTAAGGCTCGGCTTGACCGAGCCTTTTCCTTTGAAGGAAGATTATCTTTGAGGAAGCTTTTCTGATATAATTAACAAAAGGAATAAAAATGAAAGGGAGGATGACATGGTTTATATTATAAAAGGAGATATTACCCAATGTGATGTGGATGGGATTGTAAATGCAGCCAATCCTTCGTTACTAGGGGGAGGGGGCGTAGATGGAGCCATTCATCGTGCAGCTGGTCCTGAACTTTTAGAAGAATGTAAAAAATTGGATGGTTGTCCAACAGGAGAAGCAAGGATAACCAACGGCTATAAGCTAAGGGCGAAAAAAATCATCCATACGGTGGGACCTGTTTATCAAGATGGCCTTCATAGAGAAAGTTATCTTTTAAGGTCTGCTTACGAAGCATCCATGGAACTGGCCAAAAAAAATCATTTAAAAACCCTGGCCTTTCCTTTGATTTCTGGAGGCGTTTATGGCTATCCCCTAGATGAATGTATTTCCATTGCCCTAGATGAGCTAGAAAAGCAAGAAGAGAATTTTGACGAGCTCTACCTGGTTTTATTTTCAGATGACTTATTAAAAAGAGCTGAAACCATACAAAAAGATAGGAACAAGGAATGAAAAAAGTCTTATTAATTGATGGAAGTAGTTTGTTTTTTCGGGCCTTTTATGCCCTACCTCTTTTAACAACCAAAAATGGAGTTTACACCAATGCAGTTTACGGCTTTGTTTCTATGATGGAAAATTTTAAAGAGACTTATGATCCAGACTACTTAGCTGTCTGCTTCGACCAAAAGGGTAAAACTTTCC
>JASBZN010000099.1 GCA_029983435.1 Urinicoccus sp.
GGAGGCACAACATGTTTCTTTTATTTGCAAAATTAACAAATGAAAATGTGAACTGTTGTTGTTCTATGAAAACTTCATAGAACTGTTTTTCATGGGTAGATTAAGCATTGATTAAGGAATATAAGGAAATGTGGGCTAGCCTGCATTTCCTTTTTTATTTGATTTGAAAGGAAGGTTTAGATGACAAAAATTTTAAACACAATCGGAAACACCCCTCTTGTTCAACTTCAACACATTGGAGATGGAAAAATTTATGTTAAAGTAGAAAAAACAAACCCCGCTGGTTCGATTAAAGACCGTCCAGCCTATACTATGATCCAAGGCGCTATTGAAGATGGTCTTTTAAAACCAGGTATGGAGATTGTAGAACCCACTTCTGGAAATATGGGAATCGCCTTGGCTCTTATTGGCCGTAACCTTGGTTACAAGGTCAATCTTGTGATGCCTAAATCTATGAGTATTGAACGTAGAAAATTAATGGAAGCTTATGGAGCCAATTTAATCCTAACTGGTGAAGGTGGCATGAAAGCAGCTCTTGACAAGGCGAAAGAAATGGCTGAAGACCCCAACTATTATATGCCAGGTCAATTTGATAACCCTCGCAACGTAGAAGCCCATGTCAAACACACAGGACCAGAAATTTTACAAGCTCTTCCTGACATCAAGGGTTTTGTTGCCGGTATTGGAACAGGCGGAACCGTTACAGGGGTTGGACAAGTCTTAAAAGAAAAAGACTCCTCCATCCAAGTTTGGGGTCTCGAACCAGAAGAATCTGCTCTTCTTAGCCAAGGTCAAGCTGGTCCCCACAAGATTCAAGGGATTGGAGCAAACTTTGTTCCCTCTATCTTAGACCAGGATCTTATGGATCAAGTCATTACCGTTAAGGGAGAAGAAGCCATTCAAATGGCCCGAGACCTGGCAGAAAAAGAAGGTCTCTTTGTTGGAATTTCTGCTGGAGCTAACGTTGTAGGCGCTTTACATCTATTAGAAAAAGTTGGAGGACCTGTTGCTACTGTTTTACCTGACACCGGCGAAAGATATCTTTCCACAGAACTGGTAAAGGACTAATGGGATTTTTTAAACGGCTTCACAATTATGGGCAACATATTTACAAGTTAGACCCTGCTTGTAAAAGTGTTTTTGAAGCGATCTTTCTCTATCCTGTGGTTCGGGCTTTAATTAGCTACCGGATTGCCCATTATTTTTATAAAAAAAACCACACTACCTTTGCACGTTTTCTCTCCCAACGTGCTCGAAAAAAAACAGGCATCGAGATCCATCCTGGAGCTAAAATTGGGGAAAATTTCTTTATTGACCACGGTATGGGCGTTGTCATTGGTGAAACTGCTGAAATTGGAGACAGGGTCCATCTTTACCACAACGTCACCCTTGGAGGAACCGGGAACGAAAAAGAAAAAAAGAGACATCCTACCATTGGAAATGACGTCATTATCGGCACTGGAGCCACTGTTTTAGGTCCTGTAAAAATTGGTGATCGGTGTAAGATTGGAGCTGGAGCCGTTGTTCTTTCTGACATCCCTCCAGACCACACCGCCGTTGGCATCCCAGCAAAAATTGTTCGCTAGAAAAGACAAGAATTTTTCACATGACTCTTAGATAATAGGCAAACAAAATTTTCATTAAAAATAAAGAGGATCAGAAGGTGCTTTTTCAAAAGCCCTTCTGGTCCTCTTTTTCTTTAATGGCCTTGGCACAGCTTAAGGCGCTAGACCAGGCCCACTGGAGGTTGTAACCCCCACAATCTCCGTCTACATCCACTAACTCCCCAATAAAGAAAAGGCCTGGATGCAAAAGGGACTCTCCCCTTCCGTCTATTTCTTCTCCAGAAACACCGCCACAGGTAATCTGAGCTTGGTCTTCTTTTCGAAAGCCTGTCATCTCCATTTTATACTGGGCCAAGATTTTCCAAAATTTTTCTAGATCCTGGTAGGCCAAATCTTCCAAACGAACATCTGGGCTAAGGTTTAGGTTTTTTAGGACCACATGGATAAACTTTTTATGGACTAAGCCCTCTAAAAACTCTTCTAAACGATTGGGATAGAATTGATAGGTCCGCTCTTGAACATAAGTAAAAGCTTCTTTTAAGTCCTCCATCCCATTTAAGAGGCTGAAACGAAAGTCCACTTTTTCTTTTTTTAAATAGGCTTCTACTGCCTGCCTAGATAAGTCCAAGACAGGCGGCCCCGATAAGCCGTAGTTGGTAATTAAAATCTCTCCAGTTTTTTGGTCTTTTTTCTTTCCATTTATCCAAAGTTCTAAGACCCCCTCTACCTTGACCCCTTGGAGGTGTTTTAAAAAGGGGTCTTTGGTCTTTACTTGCACAAGGGCCGGAAAGATTGGCCTTAGGTGGTGACCCAAGGCCTTTGCCAAGGCATAGCCCTGGCCTCGGGACCCACTTTTAGGCATGGTTTTCCCCCCTGTAGCAAGGACTACTAGGTCATAGTCTTCCCTTTCTCCCCCTTCCAGGGTCAGGGTAAATCCCTTGTTCTTTGCCTGAACTTTTTCCACTTCTATACCTGTACGAATGTCATTTTTCTCCTCTGCATGCCGCCTTAGGACGTTTAATACAGTGGAAGCTTGTAGGGTTCTTGGATAAATGCGATTCCGGTCATCCCTCAAAGTATCCAGGCCCATAAGATGAAAGTGGCTAAAGACCTCTTCTTGGCTGGCTCTAGAAAAAACTTCTTGGACCAACTTTTTATTGCCATGAAAATGGTCTAAAGACATTTGTTGGTTGGAGAGGTTACACCGGCCATTGCCTGTAGCCAGCAATTTTTTCCCCACTCGATCTTTTCCTTCAAAAAGGGTGACACCTTCTAATAAGCTGGCTAAAAACAAGCCAGAGGCTCCTCCCCCAATAATTGCAATTTTCATCTCATCACCTCTTTATTCTCCCCTCTATCTTACCATAAAATTTTTAATCCATCTTGTACTTTTTGACCTCTTATTTTACAATAGAATCACTGAACCATCGTAAGAAAGGAGATCTTATGTTAAAAGAACGATTCTTAACCTATGTAAAAATTCACACCACATCTTGTGAGGATTCCTCTGCATCCCCTTCTAGCCAACGACAATTTGACCTGGCTCAAGTCTTAAAAGAAGAGCTTTTAGAAATGGGCCTAGAAGATGTCAAGGTAAGCGACCAATGCATTGTCACAGCAAGCCTACCTGGTAATGGAAAAGAAACTTTTGGCCTTATTGCCCATATGGACACAGCTCCAGACTATTCTGGAGAAAATGTCCAACCCCAAATCATTGAAAACTATGACGGCTCTGCCATCGACCTAAAAGGTGCTGGTATTTCCATGGACCCTAAGGACTTCCCAGACCTCAAGGACCTAGTAGGAAAAACTTTAATCACTACAGACGGAACCACCCTTTTAGGCGCGGATGATAAGGCTGGTGTCGCTGAAATTATGGAAGTAATCCAATATTTTGTAGACCACCCAGACCTAGACCGTCCCAATTTAAAAGTTGCCTTTACTCCTGATGAGGAAGTGGGTCGGGGAACAGAAAATTTTGATGTCTCTTCCTTTGCCTGTGACTACGCTCTAACAGTAGATGGTGGCAGCTTGGGAGAATTTAGTACAGAAAACTTCAATGCAGCTTCAGCAAAAGTCACCATTAATGGCTTAAACATCCATCCTGGTTCTGCCAAGGATCAAATGATTAACGCTCTGGATATTGCTTGTGACTATCACCAATCCCTACCTGTGGCCCAACGCCCCCAACATACCGAAGGACATGAGGGCTTTATCCACCTTCACACCATGGAAGGGACAGTGGAAGAAGCTAGCTTAAACTATATTATCCGGGACTTTTTCCCAAAAAGTTTCCAAGAAAAAAAGGACCTGATGACTAAACTAGCTTCTTTTATGGAAGAAAAATACCAAACTAAAATTCAAGTAGATATAACAGATTCTTATTATAATATGTCCGACAAACTCTCTCATGTAAGCTTTTTAAAAGAAGCTGTCATCCAAGCCATGAAAGACAATGGCGTGAAACCCGCCCTCTTGCCTATTCGGGGAGGAACAGACGGAGCTGTTTTATCCTACAAGGGCTTACCCTGCCCCAACCTCTTTACTGGAGGTCACCACTTCCACGGTCGCTTTGAATGCATCGCTCTAGAAGACATGGAAGCCGCTGTAGAGGTTTTAATCAGCCTTATAAAGGCTCTAGGAAAAAGAAAGACCGCTTAAACTCAACATACAAATCCCACTTCTTTTATAAGCAAGGTGCCCCCTATTTTTTAGGGGGCATTTTTTACCCAATAAAAAATCGGCACAGGGGTTTTCCTGTACCGACTTTCATCCATATCCTTTATA
>JASBZN010000100.1 GCA_029983435.1 Urinicoccus sp.
CCACGACCTCCAGAGCCACAATCTGGCGCCCTAACCAACTAGGCCATACCCACCACTTGTCAATCATTCGTGCTGACGACATACATTATCTTAACATCAAAAAGATGGTGTGTCAATAGATTATTATCTATTTTTTTATGTTTTTTTAACTTTCTATTAACAATTCCTTGAAGACCTTTTTTAGGGCTTTTAAAGCTTTTCCTCGGTGACTAATTTGGTTTTTTTCTTCTAAAGTCATTTGACCAAAGGAAAAATCTTTTCCTTGAGGTTGAAAAATTGGATCGTAGCCAAAAGTTTCTTTTCCTTGAATTTCCTTAAGAATCTGCCCAGGACAAATTCCTTCGATTACTCTTTCTTCTCCTTGAGGTGTAATTAGGTAAAAAATTGTTTTAAAGTAAGCAGATCGATTGTCCTTCCCCTTTAACTTATCCAAAACCTTATCAATATTTGCTCGATCATTGTGGTCCTTGGCATAACGAGCAGAATGAACCCCTGGTTCTCCATTTAAAGCCTCAATAAAGAGCCCTGTATCATCGGACAAAATGTAAGCATCTTTAACATAGGCTTTTAAAGCTTCTGCCTTGGCTTTGGCATTTTCTTCCAAAGTGTCAAACTTTTCATCTACATCGATTTTTTCTGTAAGATAGTCTGATTTTGCATAAATAGATAAAGGAAGCCCTTGAAGAGCTTCTTTTATTTCTAAGATTTTATTTTTATTATCTGTTGAAAGAATGAGTTTATTCATTGAGTCACCACATAATTATTAACATACTTTTCAATCCCGTTACAAATACCTGTTGCAAGGCGATCGAGATAGTCATCTTGACAAATTAATTCCATATCTTCTGGACTGGATAAGAATCCTAACTCACATAGGGCCGCTGGCATTTCTGTCCATTTTAAAACAGCTAAATCCGGTCTCTTTTTCATGGACCGCATTTTAGAACCTGTGGCTTTTTCTAGTTCTTCATGAAGAGCTTTTGCCAAGTGAATTTGTTCGTGTTCTTTAAGTTTAACTTTATCTTCTGGTGCATACAAAACTTCAATTCCACTTGCTATACCATTATTTGAGGAGTTGAAATGGATACTTACAAAAATTTCTGCTTGACTTTTATTGGCTATTTCAGCCCGTTTAGATAAAGTAGGATAGTTGTCTCCCGTTCGCGTTTCAATGACTTCATAATTCTTGGCGCGAAGCATAGGGCTTAACCGCCTACTAACTTCTAAGGCTAAATCTTTTTCTTTCACACTTGGATCCACAGAAGACACCGCTCCACTATCGGTTCCACCATGGCCAGGATCAATAATAACTGTTACAGGACCTTGGGCCTGTACTTTTTTTTCTATCTTTCGAGTTTTTTCGTTCTCTTTTGCTTGTTCTTTTTCTGGACTTTCTTTTACTTGATTTGAACGAGTTGCTGGTTTGTTCTTTTCTGTCGCTTCTGGTTTTTTCTGGTCAATAATGGATACTGCCTTCATATTGGAGATCGTTGCCAGCTGTTGTTTTTGATTCCAATTGACATCAAAATCAAGAGCTTCTGATAGAAACCGCAAGGGTACCATGGTCTTTGTTTCTTTTGCTCTTGGGTAGGTGGCAAATTGTGGAATAGAATTTGTATCCATCATCTTCTTTTTTCCATTGATGTAAACAACTTTGCTCCCTATTTGAAGCATGACTTTATTTCCACCTAAAGAAATTTGGGCTGTTCTATTTTTATTATTCCATGCCACGTTGGCTCCCATGGACTCTGTAATTTCTCGAATGGGAACTAAGGTCCTACCTTGGTAAGCAAAGGGTATAAATTCCGTTTTAAGTCTATCTCCATTAACTTCTACTTTTACTGGATTCACTTTCCGCGCTCTTTGGTTTATAACCACAGAAGTACTCGCGGCAAACACGTTTTGTGAAAATAATAATAAACAGGCGAGTAGGCCAACAATTTTTTTCATGGTATCCTCCTTTTACTATCTTGAGAATACACTTTTTTTCTTTGAATGTCAACGTTTCTTAATCTTTGTTACTATTTTGTAATATTATTCTAATTTGAATTGGCAACAATAAAGACCATCTTCGTAATAAATCTCCTGATCTTTTAATTGATAGTTTGTCTTTTGAACTTTCTCCTTGATGTAATGATTATAGTCTAAAGAGGTGCTTTTAGCCTGAAGAAGAATAAAGCCCCCACTTTCAGTAAGATTAAAATCTTTTAATCTCTTATCTTCAAATTGTAAAAGCGGACCAATATCTTTTTCTCTTGTTGCCTTTACTTCCTTCTTGGCTTCAATTTGCAAACTTTTCAATTCTGCTGCATATTCCTTTTTTAAGGAAGTGTAATGAACAAAAATTCCTATAAAAGTTAAAAGGACGAGTCCCAGCAAAGCTGCATAAAACTTATTTACTTTTTTCCCAATAGGAATTCCAAGCTTCTTCTCTTTATGTTCTTGGTCTTGAATCCAATTTAAGTCTAAAGTTTCTATAGGGGATGAGGTAAATTTTTTTAAAGAATCTCCCCTTGTTTCCTCATTTATTTTTAAAGAACCCACTTGTTTTAAATGCGCTTTAAATTCAGAAACCCCTTCCATGAAATAAATCATGAAATGCCAATTTACCTCTTCCTCTTCAGAGCTTAACCGACCAGACATAAGTCGATAACCCTCTTTAGATGAGATTCTCTCTTTTTTCAAAAAATCTACCCACTCATGGTTAAAGACAAGCTTTGTTGCTAAGCTATTTACATTTTGAAAGAAAATAAAATCCGCCGAAGTATAGAGAGAAGATTTCTCTATGAAAGGATGTGCCAAAAAGTCTACCTTTATTTTCAAATCCGAAAAACACTTCTTAAGCTTATCTACTGTTTCTCTTGGATAATAAGATAAGCATTGGTGACCCTTAGGGTCCTGCTTTCTTATTTTTATATAGGTTCCTTCTTCAATCCCTAATTTTTCTTCTTGCATGGATTCTAAGGAGAGCTCTTCTTTCTTGGATAATTTTTCCTTTGGGTATTGGTAAGTAACCATTTGATCCATAAACATACAAATGGTTACTTCTGTTAAGGAATTCACTTTTTCAAAGAGAAGCCGTGTATGGTAGTAAAATTGATGAAAATCCTCTATTTTTCCTAGTTTTATTACGTCCCAAGGAATATATCGAACTTCTTTCTCCCTTCCTCTTTGTAAGGTTAAGCGACCATTTTCGATAATAAATAAATAATTCAAACTAAGCCCCTTTCCACAACTTCATTAGAATCCACCCAGCCATTATAAATGGACCAAAGGAAATTTTTTTAGACCGTTGCCACTTAAAAAATACAATACCAAAAACTGCTACTAGCCCTGCTAAAACAAAAGACGCAGTTAGATAAAAATAGGTGTCCATATTTGTAGAGGAAAAAAGAGCTAAAGTTGCTGCAAAATCTTTATCTCCATTTCCAAATCCATGAAATATTTTTTCTATCCCATAAAAAAATAAATAGGTAAAGAGACTACCAAAGACTATCCAGTAATTTTTTTCAAGAAATAAATAAAAAATACCATGGCCCAGAAGCCAATAGAGGTCACAAAGATAAAAATTCCCTGTACGGTAGTCATTATAGGCCATCATCAAGCCATGAAGACAAGCTAAAGCAACCACTAATTGCTTCAAGTCTTGGTTTTCTGCAGGCCCTATTTTCGCCTGATAAATAATAAGAGCTAAGACAAAAGCTCCATAAATCCCAAAAATTAGCTTTAAAAACTGCGAAAAGCCCCCTTGTCTTTGGAGACTTTTCGCTCGTTCATAATAATACAGGATATTAAGAGCGACAAATAAAATAAATTTTCCCATTCTACTTTTTATTTTCTTGCTCTCCAGGTGTTATAGTAATTCTTCCACTGGCTTTGTCATAATTTACTGTAAAGGTCTTTTCATTTAAAAATCGTGCCGGTTTTGGAATGTCTCCTTCAATATATTCCTTTAAGCTTTCTACGGGAATCCCTTCCGCTTCAGGATGGTCGTTTAGATAGAGAATGGAAGCATTTTTTAGCATTTTTACATTCGCATTATGAGACGTAATTTCAGCAGTTCGGTTTGTTTTTTCAAATCTTGGAATGGCGATAGCCAATAACAGAGCAATGATTCCAATGACAATAACCATTTCCAACAAAGTAAAGCCTTTTTTCTTTTTCATTTCATCCTCCTAGAATTGATTAATTAGGTCAAACATGGGGTTTACAAGACCTATCACAATAAAAGCAACGACAAGAGATAGAGCAATTAATAAAACTGGCTCAATTAAACTATTTACGCGTTTACATCCATT
>JASBZN010000101.1 GCA_029983435.1 Urinicoccus sp.
TGGGTGTATTTGGTGCTCAATTAATTCCATGGCACGTATACATTGCTTACTACATGGGTATTGCGAATGCTGTATATCCAGTACATGAATTCGTACAAATGGACTTTATCCGTTACAACATCATGGGCTTCGTAGCAGTTGGTTCTCTATTAATCTTAACCGTTACTGGTTTAGACAACTTAGTACCACTCTTCAGTATGCCACATGAACCAGAAGCTGTTTTACGTAAAAAAGTAAAAGAAGCTTAAAACAATTCAATGCTTAGAAAAGAGGGATGCTCATCCCTCTTTTTTTATGGAAAATTCCAGGTCTATTTAGGTCTGGAATTTTTTGTAGGCAAGAGTTTTTTATCAAATAAGTAAAAAGTGAGATGGTTTTTACTTTGCTGTTAAAACGTAAAAGATAAGAGTGAGAAGCGGTGAAAAGCTAGTTTATGGAAAATAACTGAAAACCCCTGGGGATAGAAAGTTTTTAGGTTGCTTAAAAAGTGTTTAAGCTTTTACATGACAAAAGAACCTGGAGAAATAGTATAGTAAAACAATATTATTTAAGAATATGATTCATTCTTCCAAAATTTATGTGTAAAATATCTTTTTATGGATAGATATGTAATTAGAAGCAGTTATTACAAATCTAATTTCGAAAGGAGGAATCATATTGAAGAGATGGCAAAAATGGGTTCAAGTTATTTTTGCTATTGCAACACTACTTGTTATTTTTTGTTCGTATTTCCTACTATTTAATTATGGAAAAGTGACAACAAGATTAAGGGGATACTTTGGGCAAGAATGGTTTTTCTACTTCTTAACTGTAGTAGCGATTTTAGGAGCACTAATGGCCCTGTATATCTTTATTCAGGCTTTAGTCCTTCCAACCATTAACAATTATGTCATCGACAAAGATGATTCTGGAGAAATGCTGATTACATCGAAAGCCATGGAAAATAATGTGCTAACGACGGTGAGTCGGTATCCAGGGATTAAAAATTCCAGTGCAGTTGTCAAGATTAACAATAGAAAAAATTCCCATCGGATAAATACAAAGGTCACTTGTGGAGTTTACGAAGGGGAGGATTTAAATTCCCTTGGTAATAGATTGAAAGAAGATGTTGCGAATCATTTAGAAACTTTTACCGGGTATTCGGTAAACAAGGTAGATGTTAAGTTCTACGATATTAAAAAAGATTCGAATAAGAGAGTAGTTTAGGAGGTGCATATGAATAATAATTATGGAAATTTTCCGGATTATCAAAATAATTATGCAGCCTCACCAGAAGAGACGGACAATGAAAAAATAGTTGTCATTGAAAAGGGAAAAGATAGAGAACCTTCAATTTTTAAAAGTAGATTAAAAAATTCTGTAAAATTTCATTGGAATGAGCTCAAATATACCTTATTGGGCTTGATTATTGCCATCTTATTTTTGACCATTGGTTTTTTCAGAACACTTTTAATGATCCTTCTTTATCTTCTAGGTAACATTTATGGTAAGTATAAAGATGGTGATCCGAAAACTTTATTTTTGTTAGAAAGATTTTTTAGTAAATATTAAATGAAAAGGAGAGATTATAATGACAAGCGAAGCTAAGTACAACGAAATTGCAGGCGTAAACAAGAAAGAACAAGAACAAAAAGAAAAACAACAAGAAAAACGGGAAAGAGCAGAAAAAAGAGAAAATTTTGTAGATGATCTTCAAGACAACTTTAAAGAAGAAAAAAGACCAGCACATGAATCTAAACTTACTTTCGAAGATTCTGTAATTGAAAAAATAGCAGCCATTGCTTGCCATGAAGTAGATGGCGTTTTAGATATGAAGGGTGGATTTTTCTCTGGAATTTCTGAACAATTTGGTGGATATTCTTTAACAAAGGGTATTTCTGCTGATGTTGGAGAAAAAGAAGCTGCCATTGATGCTTCTATTATTCTAGAATATGGCCACTCTGCTCCAAAGGTATTTGAAGAGTTAAAGAGAAACATTGCTCAATCCGTTGGTCAAATGACAGGACTAAAGGTTGTAGAAGTAAATGTAAAAGTGGACGATGTGATGACCAGGAAAGAATTTGAACTTCAAAGAAGGAACCAAAATAAGGACGTTCCAAACTATGACCAAGGATCTTCTTTGAGATAAGTAGAAGTATAAAATTTAGCATACAGTTTTTAGAAGCTCGTATTAACGGGCTTCTTTTTTTAGTTAGAAAGGGATAAAAGATAGGTGGTTTTCTAATTTAGAATTTTAAATATAAGAAGAGAAAGAGCCTCTAAAGGGGTAGGAAAAAGAAGGTTTTTTAAATTCGCCTAAGGGGCATGATAGAGGGAAGAATCGCATATTTAAGCCATTTCTAATTTGTCAAGCTTACTTTTTTATGATAAGCTAAAATAGTTAAAACATAAAATTGCTAGACTAGATAAAGCAAAAGACTGGAGGTAGAATGAATAAAATAGAAGTTAGCAAGCTAACGAAAATATTTGGGAAAAACCCCAGTCGAGCCTATGACTTACTAGAAAAAGGTTTGACAAAAAAAGAAATTTTTGAGAAGACGGGAATGACCCTAGGGGTAAACCAAGCTTCTTTTTCTGTAAAGGAAGGAGAAATGTTTGTGATTATGGGTCTATCTGGGAGTGGAAAGTCCACCTTAATCCGTTTGATCAATCGTTTGATAGAACCTACAGCAGGGGATATCTTAATCGATGGAGAAAATATTTCAAAAATGGACAAGGAAGCTCTTAGAAAGGTTCGTCGTGAAAAAATGTCCATGGTTTTTCAAAGTTTTGCTCTTTTTCCCCACCGGACCATTTTAGAAAATACGGCTTATGGCCTGGAAGTGCAAAAGATGGATGAAGAAACTCGGATGGAAAAAGCCAAGGAGGCCTTGGCCCTGGTTAATCTGCAAGGTTACGAAGACCAATACCCAGATCAATTGTCTGGAGGGATGCAACAGCGGGTTGGCTTGGCTCGAGCCTTGGCTGCAGATACAGATATTATCTTAATGGATGAGGCTTTTTCAGCTTTGGACCCCCTTATTCGAAAGGGAATGCAAGACGAGTTGGAAAAAATCCAACGCAAGATGAAAAAGACCATTCTTTTTATCACCCATGACTTAAACGAGGCCTTAAAATTAGGAGACCGCATTGCCCTAATGCGGGATGGAAGGATCGTCCAAATCGGAAGTCCAGAAGCAATTTTAATGGATCCAGCCAATTCCTTTGTGGAACGCTTTGTAGAAGATGTGGATATTTCCAAGGTTTTAAAGGCGAAAAATGTCATGATTGAACCAGAAACAGTGGATATCACTCGTCATGGTCCTCGAGCTGCCCTGCAAATCATGCGCCAGGCAGAAATTTCGAGCCTCTACGTTGTAGATAACCAAGACCACCTTCAAGGGGTCATTATAGCGGAAGATGTGGTGAAGATTCTCAAGGAAGGAAAAAGAGGGCTAGAGGACATTCTAATAAAAGAAGTGCCCCAGGTAGATGAAGAAACTTCCTTAACAGAAATTATTGATATGGTCTATGACGTCAAGATTCCCATTGCTGTAGTACAAGACCAAGAATTAAAGGGAATTATTATTCGAGGAACGGTTTTAGCGGCTTTAGCAGGAAATGAGGTGGACTATGAGTAATTTTCCAACACTTCCCCTTGTAGAAGCCATCGACAGGATGGTTGAGTATTTAAGGGTTCATGGCCAGTGGTTTTTCCAACCGATAGACAAGGCCCTAAACTTTGTAGTTATGTCCTTTGCAGGTTTTTTTCAATGGTTACCAGCCTGGCTCTTTATTGTGATGTTGGTTTTATTGACCTACTATCTCACAAAGAAAAAGGGCTTAACGGTGGTTGTCCTTATTGGCTTGCTTTATATCCTAAATCAAGGTTTTTGGCAAGAAACCATGTTAACTCTGGCTCTGATTGTAACTTCTGCTTTGATTTCCATTGTCCTAGGGGTGCCCCTGGGGATTTGGATGGCGAAAAAAGAAGGTGTCAATAAGGTAGTTACCCCAATTCTAGACTTTATGCAGACCATGCCGGCCTTTGTCTATTTGATTCCGGCGGTGTCTTTTTTCGGGATTGGAATGGTACCGGGGATTATTGCCTCTATTATTTTTGCCATGCCTCCTGTAACTCGGCTAACTCGTCATGGAATCCGTCAAGTGGATGGTGAACTTATTGAGGCTGCCGATGCCTTTGGTTCCACTGGAAGCGAGAAGCTCTTTAAGGTGGAACTTCCCCTA
>JASBZN010000102.1 GCA_029983435.1 Urinicoccus sp.
ACAAATACCAATAAAAAAGCAAGGAACTAAACAGCTCCTTGCCTGTACTTAAAAGTTAAAATTTTTCCAAAGCCCCAAGAATTTTTGGACCAATAAAAGCCGCTAGGGCAGCCTTTACCAGGTCAGGAATAATAAAGGGCACCATTCCTAATTCAAAGCAGGTTTTAAATGTCATAGCTGTACCGTTTACCTTGTTCATAATGAGGTACATATAGGGTAGGCCGATGATATAGAGAAGAATATCTGCTAAAATTAAAATAAGTAAAAGGACCCAGGGATTTTTTTGCCCCTGTGCAGACTTAGAAATCAAATAGGCAATGGGAATAAAGCCTATAATAAAGCCAAAAGCAGGAGATAAAATGGATTGGGGTCCTCCAGAAAAGCCAGCAAAAATAGGCAGGCCAAGAAGGCCTAAAAGGGCATAGACCAGGGCAGATAAAGTGGCGTACTTGGGCTTTAAAATCAGAGCCGCCATAAAGATAAAAAAGTTTTGTAGGGTAATGGGAACGGGCCCAATGGGAATACTAATGAGGGCACCAATGGCGATTAAGGCCACCATAAGGGCGCTTTCTATGTAGTTTCTTGTTGTGTTTTCTTTTCGAAGAATTGTTTTATTTTTATTCATTGTCTAACCTCCAATGAAAGTATTTTATCTTTTGTAAATAAATATGTCAATAAGGTTTACATATAAATTTTCCAATAGACTGAAAGGAAGGGATCCCCATGGACAAGATTTTGGACACTATTTTAAAGAGAATAGAAGAAGCAGGTTTTGAAGGGTATTTTGTTGGGGGAAGTGTTCGGGATGAAATGTTGGGCATTGTTCCCAAGGATGTGGATATTACAACATCTGCCAAACCTGACGAAATTTTAAAACTCTTTTCAGACTTTGACACCCTGGATATTGGGAAAAAGTATGGGACCATCACTCTTCTTTATCAGGGAGAAAAAATTGAAGTCACAACCTTCCGCAAGGATTTAGGCTATGAAGACTACCGTCATCCCCGGGGTGTAGACTTTACGGATTCTTTAAAGGAAGATTTAAAGCGCCGAGACTTTACCATCAATGCCATGGCCAAAAACCGACAAGGCCAGATTTTTGACCCCTTTGAAGGGAGAGAGGACTTAAAAAATAGGCAGCTTAAGATGATTGGAAACCCCCAGGACCGGATTCAGGAAGATGCCCTTAGGATTTTACGGGGCTTTCGCTTTGCCAGTCGCTTTTACCTCCATGTAGATCCAGACTTTCTCGATGCTGCCTCTCTCTATGGGGCAAGGTTAAAGGAAGTTTCCTCTGACCGAATTCGCCAGGAATTTTTTGGTCTCCTCTTAACAGACCAACCTTCTTATGGTCTCTTGTTAATGGAAGAAACAGGGGTCTTGAAGCTTCTTTTCCCAGACCTAATGGCCACTGTGGGCTATGACCAAAAAAACCCCTACCACCATCAAACTCTCTTTGACCACCTTCTTTGCGTCTTGGACCATACACCAGCCAAACTGTCTGTTCGCTTGGCGGCCCTTTTCCATGATATTGCCAAACCCCAAAAGGCCTTTTACGGAAAAGATGGCCACCTTCATTTTTACGACCACGACAAGGAAGGAGCCCTAGTAACAGACGGCATCTTAAAAGACCTGGGAGCCCCCAAAAAACTTAGGGTCAGTGTCAGCGCTTTGATTGAGGACCACATGACAGTCCAAAGAGTCATGACAGACAAGGCCCTTCGCCGGCAAATCAAGCGAGTAGGCAAGGAAAATGTCCTAGACCTCTATGACCTAATTTTAGCCGATGCCTATTGTACTGCTGGTCCGGGAAACCTAGAACTTTTAAAAGAGAGGAAGGCCAGGATTGTAGAGCTCTTAGATGAAGACCTGGTGAAAAAAGAAAACTTCCTAGCCATCAATGGCCACCATCTTCTAGACATGGGCTATCCAAAGGGACCTCTGTTGGGAAAAATCCTTAAAGCGTGTGAAGATTTGGTTTTAGAAAGTCCTGAAAAAAATAATCTTCAAGACCTAAAAAGTTTTGTGGAAGAAAATTTTAAAAATTAACAAGTCTTTACAAAAAATTTTCTAGAGATTAAAATCCGTTTGCTATACTAGCCTTGAAATAATTGAGAGGAGAGTATAAATGAAGAAATTAAAACAAGGACTTGCCTGTGCTTTAAGTATTTTACTTTTAGCACCCACGATTGCTTTCGCCAAGGAAAAAGACTACGGATCTGCAAAAAATGTTATTTTAATGATTCCTGATGGGATGAGCGTAGAAACCTATACAGGGGCACGATGGTTACAAAAAGACCACAACTTAACCCTAGATTCCATGGTAACAGGATCTGTTCGGGTCAATAATTCCAATACACCCATTGCGGATTCTGCACCAGCTGGATCTTCCATGGCAACGGGAAAGAAAACCCAATCTCCCTTTATCTCCTGCTATCCAGCAGAAGGTGGGATGCCTGGAGCAGAAACAGTAGATGCCACCAAGGCCTACATGCCTCTGGCAACTGTTTTAGAAGGAGCAAAACGTAGTGGAAAATCCACGGGGATTGTCTCTACATCCAATGTTCAACATGCTACACCTGCTGTTTTTTCTTCCCACCATCCCAACCGCAATGAATATGAAACCCTAGGAGAACAACAAGTTTACCAAGACATGGATGTAGTCCTAGGAGCTGGAAGTGCTTATTTAGATGCCAGCAAGAGAAAAGATAAGGAAGATTTAATTTCCGAAATTAAAGGCCTAGGCTATGACTATGTAAACAACCGAGATGGCATGAACGCTTCAACAGCTAATAAAATTTGGGGAATGTTTGATTCTAAGTCTATGAACTACGACTTAGACCGGGATCCTGCAGTGGAACCCAGCTTGGAAGAAATGACCCATAAGGCCTTGGACGTTTTATCTAAAAATGACAAGGGGTTTTTCGTCATGATTGAAGGTTCTGAAATAGACTGGGGTGCCCATGCCAACGACCCTGTAGCAGCTCTTTATGATGTATTAGCTTTTGATAAGGCAGTAAAAGTTGCCAAAGACTTTGTGGACCAACACGAAGATACCGTCTTGATTGTTGCGGCTGACCATGGAACGGGCGGACTGACCTTTGGCCACAAAAACCTCTCTTCCGGCTATGATAAGGAAAAATTAGAAGGCTTCACCTCAATTTTATCCAAGGCAAAAATGACGGGACAAAAGGCTGCGACCCTTTTAAAAGAAGACCGGTCCAATATTGCCGAAGTCTTTTCTAAAGCCTACGGCATTACAGACTTAAGCCAAGAAGAAATAAACCTTGTAAAAGCAGCAGGTCCCAAAGACTTGCAAACAGCCATTGGAAAAGTTGTTTCAGACCGGAGCCACATTGGTTGGACCACAGGAGGTCACGTTGGAGGAGACGTTACCCTATTCTGCCACGCCAATGGAAAAAATTTAGAAAAACTTCAAGGATGTGTTTTCAATAAAGACATTGGCCTTTACATGGCAGCTGTTTTGGATATTGATTTAGACGATTTAACCAGCAAGCTCTACCTACCTGCCCGCAAGGCCTTTGAAGAAGTAGGAGCCAAGGTAGCCTACGAAAAAACTGGCCCAGACAACTTTGTACTCAAAGTAACAAAAGATGGAAAAGAATGGACCTTCCCTGTAAATAAAAACTACGCTCTTGTCAATGGAGAAAAAGTTCCAACAGGAGGTTTAACTCTTAACTCTACCAAGGCAGTTTACGTTCCCCAAGGAGCCGTAGACCTAGTAAAATAAAAGTTTTTAGAGAAAACAGCCGAGCCTTGTGCCGGTTGTTTTTTTATGGGGATTTTTAAAAAATAGCGTGGTCTTTTCTTTTTTGGGTAAATACACACCAAAGGAGGAAACAATGAAGACAAAAGATTACATGGTTACACCTGGGAAAAAGGTGGATTTAAAAAAAATTCCCACTCGATATGAGGGGGAATTAGATAAAAAAGATGTGAAAAAGCGTTTGGGCCCAGAAAATATAAAAAAGATGCAAGAATACCAAGAACGACTTTATGCAGAAAACAAGCAAGGACTAATTATTGTCCTTCAAGCCATGGATTCTGGGGGGAAAGACTCCCTAATCAAACATGTTATGAGCGGCTTAAACCCCCAAGGTACGAAAGTAGAATCCTTTAAACGACCTTCAGACCGAGACCTAGACCACGACTATTTGTGGAGTGTAAATCGAGCCCTGCCCGGTCGGGGGCAAATT
>JASBZN010000103.1 GCA_029983435.1 Urinicoccus sp.
GTATGTGGCAAAAAAGCAGGATATTGTCAGGTGGAGCTGGATGTTTTAGAGAAAAATCTTCCTGGTTTTGGTCTATATGAAAAGCTTGGATTTAAAGTCTTTGGACGAAATCCCAGAGGCTTTAGGAGTCGAGAAGGGGACGATCTGGAGCTTATTTTAATGGCAAAAACCTTAGATTAGGGACTGGAGTTTTTCTTTTTGTAGAAAAATTTTTTTCGAGTAATCTATTGGACCAGGGACTTTTATATTTTGTAAATTTCGGCTATAATAGAAAGGAAAGAAGCTTTCGAAGGGGTGAATTATGATTGTTTCAATCGTTCTGGCTGCAGGTGAAGGTACACGAATGAAGTCTTCTACCCCGAAGGTTTTGCATAAAATTGCAGGAAAACCTTTAGTAGAATATGTCATTCGAAGTGCAAAAGATGCCGGCTCAGAAAAGACGGTAGTCATTGTAGGCCATAAGTCAGACTTAGTAAGTAAAGAATTAGAAAATCAAGATGTTGTGGTTCGTCAGCAACCTATTTCTGAAGATGTTCCCTATGGGACGGGTTTTGCTGTGATGCAGGCTTTGGATTGTTTTAAAGATGACGATGTTGTTGTTGTTTTAACGGGAGATACTCCTCTTATTACTTCCTGTACCTTGGAAGATTTTATCCAATTCTTCAAAAAGAATGATTATGAAGCTTGTGTTTTAACGGCAAATCTCAAGGATCCAACTGGTTATGGTCGGATTATTCGCAAAGAAAACTCCAGTATCGGTAAGATTGTAGAAGAAAAGGATGCATCCGATAAGGAGAAGGCAGTTCAAGAGGTGAACTCGGGAATCTTTGCCTTTAAAGGGAGTGCTTTACGTCATGCCCTAAAGTATTTGGAAACAGACAATGCACAAGGAGAGCTCTATCTTACAGATGTGATTAAAATATTAAATGAAGAAGGTCACCGTATTGGAGCCTATATATTAAAAGATGCCAACGAGATGTTGGGAATTAATTCTCGCATTCAATTGGCTCATGTGGAAAAGCTAATGCGAAGAAGAATTAACGATAGACACATGATGAATGGCGTTTCTCTTTTAGATCCTGAGATTACAATCATTGAAGATGATGTGGAAATTGGCAACGATACAGTGATTTATCCTGGTGCGATTTTATCTGGAAAGACTAAAATTGGGAAAAATTGTCTCTTATATGGAAATACTAGAATTAAAGATTCTGTGATTGGGGACGATGTTGTTTTAGATAATGTTTTAGTCGAAGAATCTAGAATCCACAACCATGTGAAATTGGGACCCTATGCGCACATTCGTCCAAATTCTGAAATTCACGATCATGTGAAAATAGGTAATTTTGTAGAAGTGAAGAATGCAAGCTTAGGAGAAGGAACCAAGGCTGGCCACCTTGCATATATTGGAGATGCCGAGGTTGGGAAAGAGGTCAATATTGGTTGCGGAACAATTTTTGTCAACTATAATGGGCTAGAAAAATTTCATACAGAGGTTGGAGACCATGCATTTATTGGCTCCAATTCAAATCTTGTAGCTCCAGTTGAAATAGAAGATTATGGTTATATTGCTGCTGGCTCAACCATTACTAAAAAGGTTGAAGAGGGGCAATTATCCATTGAGCGGGGGAAGCAAAAGAACATTGATAATTGGTCAAAGAGATTGGGCTTAATGAAAGATGGGGGATGTCAAAATGAGTGAAAACTACGGAGATATTATTGTATTTACAGGAAATTCAAATGATCCTTTAGTGGATTTAATTTGTCAGCACCTAGGTATTGAAGAGGGGGATTGCGTCGTAAGACAATTCTCAGATGGAGAAATCAATATCAATATTGGAGAAACTGTTCGTGGAAAAGACGTCTTTGTCATCCAGTCTACATCAAGTCCTGTAAATGATAATTTGATGGAATTATTAATTTTAATGGATGCTTTAAAGCGAGCTTCAGCAGGCCGTATCAATGCGGTTATTCCTTATTATGGCTATGCTCGTCAAGATAGAAAAACCAAAGCGAGAGAACCCATTACTTCTAAATTAGTTGCAGATTTAATTACCAAGGCTGGGGCAGAACGGATTGTTTGTATGGACCTTCATGCAGGCCAAATCCAAGGTTATTTTGATATTCCAGTCGATCATTTAAGTGCCATTCCCTACTTGGCAGAATATTTTAAAGACTTAGTGAAGGAAGAAGACTATGTTGTTGTGAGTCCAGACCTAGGCGGTGTTACTCGGGCTAGAAACTTCTCAGAACACTTAAATCTTCCCATTGCCATTATTGAAAAGAGAAGACCAAGACCCAATGAAAGTGAAGTAATGAACATTATTGGGGATATTGAAGGAAAGAACTGTATTCTAATTGACGACATTGTCGATACAGCAGGGACTATTTGCCAAGCAGCAGAAGCTCTACAAGCTAGAGGAGCTAAGAAAGTTTACGGTTGTGCTACCCATGGTGTTTTATCTGGGCCAGCTTTAGAGCGCTTAGAAAACTCCGTTTTAGAAAAATTCATTATTACAGACACTATTGAATTGCCAGAAGAAAAACGAGGACACGCCATTGAAGTAGTTAGTGTGGCAAAGGTCTTTGCAGATGCTATTTCTAGAATCAATGCAAACACTTCTGTCAGTGCAATGTTTGACTAAGGTGTATGTTGAAACTTATTGTTGGCTTGGGAAATCCAGGTAAAAAATACGAACACACACGACACAACATCGGCTTTGATACTTTGGACCTGTTAGCAGAAAAATTAAACATTTCTCCAAGCAAGGCCAAATGTAAAGGGCTCTATGGCCAGGGGACTTTAAATGGAGAAAAGATTTTTTTACTAAAGCCTCAAACTTATATGAATGAAAGTGGTCAAAGCGTTCAAGAATTTATCCAATATTTTAAAATTCCTATTGAGGATGTTTTAGTTTTGGTAGATGATATTGACATTGAATTTGGAGAAATAAAGATAAAAGCCAAGGGCTCTGCAGGAACCCACAATGGGTTAAAATCGATTATTTCTAGGACAGGGTCCAAGGACTTTCCTCGCCTTAAAATTGGCGTTGGAAAGAAACATGAGGGAGAAGACTTGGCTAGTTTTGTCTTGGCCAGATTTCCTAGTCAGGACCAAGAAGAAATAAATCAAACAATGGAAAGGGCAGTAGAAGCTGTTCTAGCCATGGTTGACCATGGGGTTGCCTATGGAATGAACCATTTTAATGGGAAAAATAAGGAGCTCAAGTCTTAAGACTTGAGCTTTTGAAATGGAGGAAATATGGATTTTTTCATTGATTTAATGAAAGAAACAAGTTCATATAAAGAGCTAAAGCAAGAAATACAAGAAAAAAATTTTCCTATTTTAGCGGATGGCTTTGTTGAAGGAGCTTACGAACATTTGTTAGCAGCTTTAGCCAGTGATGGGGATCAACCCTTTTTGGTCTTATGCCCAGATGTTTTTTCTGCCCATAAATTCTATGACAACCTAGTGAATATGGGAGTGGATTCTGCCTATCTTCTTCCTTATCGGGACTATTTTTACTTTACTAGTCTTTCTTCTAACCAATCTGACAAGGGGAAGAGGTTAGAAGCTCTTTGGGCCTTAAAAAAAGGAAAGTGTAAAATTTTAGTAACAACCCTGGAAAATCTCCCAACTCCCTACATGAATCCTGAAAGAATGCTTAAAAATTCTTTCCAGCTTAAATTGGGAGAAGATATGGAAATGGAGAATTTGGCAGCAAAACTTCTAAATCTTGGCTATGAAAGGGTAGAACAGATAGAAGGACCAGGGCAATTTTCTCAACGTGGGGGAATCGTGGACTTGTTTTCTTTTGAAAAAAATCCCATTCGGATTGAATTTTTCGATACAGAAGTAGACTCCATTCGAACCTTTGATGTAAAAACCCAACGATCCGTAACCAGCCTTAAAGAGGTGGATATCACGCCCTACAGTGATTTCCTTTTTACAAGAGAAGAAAAAAACCAGATTGTTCAAGGGGTTCAAGAAGATTTGGAAGGGGAAAAGTCCTTAGACCGAAGTTTAGAAAAATTCAAGCCCTACCTAGAAGAATTTTTAGACACCAATGTGTCTAATATGGACCTTCTCTTACCTTATTTACCAGAGCAAAGTTATGGATCTTTGCTAGACTACTTTCCAAAAAAACCCTTGATTCTTATTCAAGACCTTTATAAGGGCCTAAACAACATTGATGGAAAAACAGAGAAAAACCT
>JASBZN010000104.1 GCA_029983435.1 Urinicoccus sp.
CATTAAGTTATCAAAATCAGACTCTTCAATATTTTCAAAGTCAATTCCATAATAGCGAATCATACGGCCTAATTCTCGGGTACTGATAACATAGTCAACATCCCGCAAATTATGGTGGGAAAGCTCGGCTCTTCTAGCTTCTGCTTTTTTAGCTGTACAAGGCATAACAGATACCATAACAATATCTTCTGGCTTAATTCCAGCTCTTTCAGCATAATAAGTTTTTACCATTGCTCCCATCATCATTTGAGGTGACTTACAGGTAGATGGAATATCTAGTAGGTTTGGGAAGTTTGTTTCAATAAAACGAACCCAAGCAGGACAACAGCTTGTCAAGATTGGCATGGTTTTATTGTTAACTACTCGGTCTACTAATTCAGAAGCTTCTTCCATAATGGTTAAGTCTGCAGAAAAATCGGTATCAAAAACAGTATCAAATCCGATATCTCTTAGGGCAGAAACTAATTTTCCAGTTGTAATGCTACCTGGTTTTTCATCAAAAAGTTCTCCAATAGCAACACGAATAGCTGGAGCAATTTGAACAACAACGTGTTTGTTTTTGTCACGAATGGCTTTTAATACTTCATGAGTTTCATCGATTTCAACAATAGCACCAGTAGGGCAAACAGCCGCACATTGGCCGCAGAATGTACAAGAGGAGTCATTTAACTTCATTTGAAAAGCTGGAGCAACAATAGCATCAAACCCTCTATCTAAAGCAGATAATGTTCCAACGGTTTGAACATTATTACACATTGTTTCACAACGACGGCACATGACACATTTTTCTGGAGTTCGTAACAAAGAGGCACTAGACCGGTCAATTCGATGGGTCATTCGTTCTCCTGGGTATTCAACGCTTCGAATCCCTAGGCGATTGGCTAGTTCTTGAAGCTCACATTCTAAGTTCTTGGGACAAACTAAGCAGTCTTTGGGATGGTTAGAAAGTAGCAATTCCAGGTTTGTTTTTCTGGCTTCTACTGCACGAGGTGTATTAGTATTAATGACCATTCCTTCTGTAATTTCTTCTGAACAAGCAGTACAGAGAGTTTTACGTCCTTCTACTTCTACCATACAAAGTCGACAACTAGATGGCTTATTTTCATAGCAAAAATTTTCTAATTTCATATGGCATAAAGTAGGAATTTCAATGCCTACCTCTTTAGCGAGGTCCAGAATTGTTGTTTTAGGCTTTACTTCCTTCTCTATCCCATTAATATAACATTTCATGATAACCTCCTAAAGTTTTGAAATAGCTTGTACTGGGCATGCATGGTAGCAGGTTCCACAGGCTATGCATTTATTATTATCAATTTTGTGAGGTTTTCGTATTTCTCCTTCAATACAGTTGACAGGACAGGATCGAGCACATTTTGTACACCCGATACACTTATTTGGATCAATGACGTAACCCTTTTTTGTAAGACCATTTGCATAATTTTCGTATTCATCTTCGAAAAATTCTAAAGTGGATAGAACAGGATTTGGGGCTGTTTGACCTAACCCACATGCAGCTGTATCTTTAATATTTTGTGATAATACTTTTATTTTTTGAACCATGTCGATATTGCCCTTTTGATCCATTAATCGATTAAGCATTTCTAACAGACGTTTGGTTCCAATTCGACAAGGAGTACATTTCCCACAACTTTCATCTTGAGTAAATTCTAAGTAAAACTTAGCAATTCCAACCATGTCATTATCTTCATCCATAACAATGAGTCCACCGGACCCCATCATGGCATTAATTTTTTTAAGATTTTCATAGTCTATAGGGGTGTCTAAATTTTCTTTAGTAATCATGGCACCAGAGGGCCCACCAATTTGAACAGCTTTTAGTTCTTTATCATCAGGAATTCCACCGCCAATATCATAGACAATTTCTCGAATGGTAATTCCCATGGGAACTTCCACTAAACCGACATTATTTACATTACCAGCAAGGGCGAAAACCTTTGTTCCACTAGAAGAATCTGTGCCTATAGAATTAAACCATTCAGGTCCCTTTAAAATAATCTGTGGAATATTGGCATAAGTTTCAACATTATTTACAGTTGTCGGATAGCCTAGATAGCCGGAAACACTTGGAAATGGAGGTTTACGAGTAGGTTCTCCTCTCTTCCCTTCTACGGAGTGGATCAGGGCAGTTTCTTCACCACATACAAAAGCACCTGCGCCTAGTCTTATTTGAACATCAAAATCAAACCCGCTATTAAAGATGTTTTTCCCTAGGAAACCATATTTTTCGGCTTGTGAAATTGCTGTTTTGAGCCGGTTAATAGCAAGGGGATATTCTGCCCGAATATAAATTTTTCCATGGTTAGCGCCTGTGGCATATCCACCAATGGCCATGGCTTCTAAAACGCTATGTGGGTCTCCTTCTAAGATGGACCGGTCCATGAAGGCTCCTGGGTCCCCTTCATCGGCATTACAGAAGATAAATTTTTCATCAGACTTAGATTTGGCTGTATTTTCCCATTTAATTCCTGTTGGAAATCCACCACCACCTCGTCCTCTTAATCCAGAATCTTTTATTATCTTAATAACATCTTCTGGGGTCATTGTTTCCAATACTTTTGCCAAAGCTTGGTAACCATCTTGAGCAATGTATTCATTAATATTTTCAGGATCAATTAAACCACAATTTTTTAGAACAACCCGCATTTGCTTCTTATAGAAGTTCATGTCATTTTGGTCAGGAATGTAGCCTCCTGCATTTGATTTATAGAGTAAACGTTTAACAGGACGTCCATGAAGGACATGTTCCTCAATAATTTCTTCTACATCTTCAGGTTGAACTTTAACGTAAAAGACGTTATCTGGATAGATTTTAACAATGGGGCCTTGACCACAGAATCCCAAGCACCCTGTTTTTTTCGCTTCAACGTCACTAATAAATCTTTTTTTCAAACCAGTTTGAAATGCTTGTAAAATTTCTACACTTCGAGCTGAAGTACAACCGGTATCTAAACAAACTAAAATCTGTTGGCGTATATTAGAGGTCATTTTTCTTCACCTGCTTTTTTTTGCGTGGGTTTTGCTGTATTTTTTTTACTTACTTCTGATTTACTACTTGCTTGCTTATTCACTTGCTTTTTGGGTGTTTTTTCTGTTTGTTTTTTAGCTGGAGCTTCTTCTTTTTCTTCAGAATTAACTGGTACATCAGAATTTATATCGGGATCATTTTTTAATGCATATTTTACAGAGGTATCCTTTGACCGAAGGGTGTAAATTTCTTGAATAAGATCTTTAATTTTTTCACTATAGATACTATCCGAATCTACATCAATAGAAAATTTATAAGTAATATGAAAATTAAAATTTTCTTTTTGCTTAGGGTCATCTTCGTATAAGATTTTAGCTCGATCTCCATTTAAACTATTTACATAACGTCTTAATTCATAAATGGCTCGAGAAATTTCTGTATAATCTGCTTGTTGATTTCCAGTAATACAAATAGTAACAACCTCATCGTTACCCATATTTCCAAGACTACGAGGCGCCATTAGATCTTGATATTGCTCCTTAAGACCAAGTAAATGTTTTCCACTATTGATTTTCATCGGCCTTCTCCTTTTCTCGATACTCCAATATAATTTCATCAACCATCTCATTTGTAACATGGCTGAAGATTTCATCATTGACTTTAACGATCGGTCCAAGTCCACAGGCACCTAAGCACCGAATACTATTCAGGGAAAATAATCCGTCTTCACTGATCCCTTCTTCGTCAATATTTAGTTTTTGACTAAATATATCATAGAGGGTTTGAGCGCCTTTAACAAAGCAAGCTGTTCCTCGGCAAACGTCTACAGTATACTTAGTTACGGGCTTTTCACTAAAGAATGAATAAAAAGATACAATTCCGTTAATTTTTACTGCGGGCATGTTAATCTTTCTTGCAATATGTAATTGCAGCTCTTTAGGTAAGTATTCAAAGACACTTTGTGCGTAATGCAAAATCGTAATGATATTTAGTTGTTTGTTTTCAAAAGTGTCAATATAAGCATCCAACATGTCTAATTTCTTTTTTTCAAGAATGCTCATGTCTAATTCAGGCATATAATCACCTCTCCCTTCTATAATAATACACCATCTGTTAAAAGATTGCATAGTATTCGTATCAAAAATGAAAAATAGATAGATATTTTTGAAATAAATTTGCATATCTTAAAAAAATAATATATATTTTTATTAAATAAAAACAAAGTAT
>JASBZN010000105.1 GCA_029983435.1 Urinicoccus sp.
CCTGGTACATTTACCGGACACCCCATAATAGCTATCTTAAATGGTCTTTTTTCATCCTTAAAACGTTCTTGAGCTTCATTCACTAAAGAAATTAAGTCAATGTTCGTCCTGGCACAAGTTGGGCAAGAAATAAGCTCTACTCCCTCTCTTCTTAATCCCAAAGTTCTCAAGAGAATTTTAGCGCCTTCGATTTCCTTAACAGGATCGTCTGTTAAAGAAAATCGAATGGTATCACCAATTCCATCGTGTAGAAGAGATCCAAGCCCCGCAGCCGACTTAATGAGACCTTGTTCTTTATTTCCCGCTTCTGTAATGCCCAAGTGAAGAGGATAATCTGTCATTGAGGCAAATTTTCGATTGGCATCTATGGACTGGTTCACATCAGAAGATTTAATGGAAACTTTAATATCTTTAAAATCCAAAGACTCTAAAACCTCCACCTCATCCAAAGCGCTATAGCAAAGAGAATCCACATTAACCCCGTGATACTTGTCGATATATTCTTGATGAACAGATCCAGAGTTTACCCCCACACGGATAGATAAATTTGCCTTTTTTGCTGCATCAACAATTTCTTTTACCTTCCATTTTTCTCCAATATTTCCAGGATTAATCCGCAAACCATCAATTCCATATTCAATGGCATATAAAGCTAATTCATACTTATATTGAATATCTGCAATGGTTGGAATATGAATTAATTTTTTAATTTCAGGAATAGCCATAGCATCTTCTTTAGAATTTACAGCAAATCGGATAATGTCACACCCTGCAGCCTCTAAGTCTAGAATTTGCTGAGCTGTAGCTTCTACATTACTCGTTTTGGTATTCGTCATGGATTGAATGGAAATAGGGGAATCACCTCCAACGGCAACATCCCCTACAAAAATTTTTCTCGTTTTTCTACGCATAGTTCTCCTCAACCTTAAAAAATCCTTTTTAAATCACTAAAAATCGTAATATAAATCATAAGGCTAAACAACAAGATAAGACCAACAACGGTAATGGCCGCTTCCTTATTACTATCAACTGGTTTGCCACGAACTGCTTCAATTAGTAAAAAAACTAGCTTCCCTCCGTCTAAGGCAGGGATAGGTAACAAGTTCACCACACCTAAATTTGCACTAATCACGCCTAAAATATAAAGAAGAGGCCCTAAACCTAGGGCTGTAGACTTACCAATTACCTGAATAACACCAACTGGTCCAGCTAACATTTCCGTCTTAAAAGTCCCTGCAAACATCATTTTAAAAACAGAAAAAATACTAGCAATTACTTCGCCCGTCATAAGAAAAGATCCCTTGATTGCATCTTTTACAGAATGTCCCGTTCCAAAGCTAATCCCAATAACATTTCGACCTTGGTCCGTTTTCGTTGACAAGTTAGTCTTCTTAACTTGTCCATCCCGCTCAAAAATCAATTGTACAGAGTCACTTTTCTCAATTGCTTTAATTATTTCATTCCCGTTGGTTACCTTTTGGTCGTTTACCTCTATAATTCTATCTCCAGGTTTTAAGCCCGCTTCTACAGCTGGATAATTCTCCAGTAACTTTTCCACCTGGTTTGTTGGAGTCCCCATTAAGAGAAGGGCTAGAAAAAAGGCTACCACAGCCAAAATAAAATTCATTGCTGCTCCTGCAACAACAACTAAAGCCCGTGATTTTACGGGAGCCTTTTCAAAGCTTCTAGGGTCCTCCGATTCTCCCCCTTCTCCTTCCATGGCACAGTATCCGCCAACAGGTAAAAGTCGGAGAGAATATTTTGTTTCTCCCTTTTGTTTTTGATAGATTTTAGGTCCCATGCCAACAGAAAATTCATTGACCCGAATACCTACCTTTTTAGCAAAATAAAAATGTCCAAATTCATGTAATAAAACAACCAATAAGAAAACAAAAATTGCTCCAACTAACGTAGCCATAAATCACTCCAAACTATTTTATAAAACATTGAACATAAATGGATATTAAGGCAATAACAGGAATTGTCGAATCAAATCGATCCATTAAGCCTCCATGTCCTGGAAGGATCTTACCATAATCTTTTATGTCCATTTCTCTTTTAATTTTTGATGCAAATAAGTCCCCAAATTGTGAAACAATTGAAGCTAAAATGCTAAGTCCTAAGATGGATAAATTATAATCCATCTCCATAAAATGAAAATATAAAAAACTTAAAAGGACTGCTCCAAAAACTCCTCCTAAGGCTCCTTCAACTGACTTGTTGGGGCTGAGCTTAGGAATCAGCTTATGCTTACCTAGGGCCATCCCAATTAAGTACGCAAAGGTATCTGTACCAAAAGACAGAATCCAAATCCAATAAATCCATAAGGAATGATCTAGGTACATAAGTTGAAAGATGGTAAAGGGAATATAAAGTACTAAGATAGCATATAGACCCAAGTCCCAAAATGTCATCTCATCCTCTAGGACAAAAGTAATTATTAGAATAAACAGAATTATTAAAAAGCCCACTGCCAATTCATGATAAAGCCCAATGGTAAAAAATAAGATTAAGTCGAAAACCACTAGTAAAGGATAAGATAAAAAAATCTCCTTATTAACAAGGCTTTTTCTTAGTTCCCACAACATTCCTAGAGATAAAATAAGTAGGGCTAACTTTAAAGCAAGGTCTCCTTGGTAAAGGACAAAAACCAAAATAATCACTGCCACAAGACCCGTTAATGTTCTTTTAAGAAAATTAGACATTTACTCCCCCAAATCGTCTTTGCCTATTTGCATAATCCTCCAAGGCCTCTAAATATTTTTCCTTAGTAAAGTCAGGCCACAATATATCTGAAAACCAAAACTCTGCATAGGCACATTGATACAACAAAAAGTTGCTAATGCGGTACTCTCCGCTGGGCCGGATTAATAAATCAACCATGGCTTGCTTGGCCGTATCTAAATGATCTTCAAAATATTCTTTGCTAATCTCTTCTGGATCTTTCCCCATTTTTATACAATCCATGAGGGTCCCCCTTACAGCTCGAAGAATTTCATCTTGGCCACCATAGTTTAGGCCGATATTTAACATCATTTTATCATTATTTTCAGTTTTCAACAACGCCAATTTAAGTTGATTTTGAAGGGCTTCATCCAACTTCGATATGTCACCAAGAAGATTTAATCGAATCCCATTCTTACTTAAATCTTCTACATTGTTTTTTAAGTAATATTCTAGTAGCTTCATAATATTTTTTATTTCATTCTTTGGCCGCTTCCAATTTTCTGTAGAAAAGGCAAAAAGGGACAAGCTCTTTATTCCTAAGTTGCCACTTGTCTCAATAATTTCTTCTACTCTGGCAGCTCCTGCCTTATGTCCAGCTGTTCTAGGTAAATTTCTCTGTTTGGCCCATCTTCCGTTTCCATCCATAATAATGGCTACATGGTTTGGTGTTTTTGTAAGTTCCATAGGCTCTCCTTATATAGAAGAGACTCCCTGAAGGAGTCTCCTTTATATTTCCATTAATTCTTTTTCTTTATTGGCCACTACGCTATCAATTTCTTTGATATATTTATCTGTCAGGTCTTGAATATCTTTTTCTGCGACTTTCAATTCATCTTCAGATAACTCTTTGTCTTTTTCCATCTTTTTAACATCATCAATCATTTCCCGTCGAATATTACGGATAGCGACTTTTGAATCTTCTCCGTCTTTTTTTACCACCTTGATAAGATCTTTTCTTCTTTCTTCAGTCAATTGTGGAATAACTAGACGAATGACTTTTCCGTCATTAGATGGATTTAAACCTAAGTCACTTTTTAAAATTGCTTTTTCAATATCTGGGATTGCATTGGCATCCCAAGGTTGAATCATTAGCAATCTTGGTTCCGGAGCAGATATCCCTGCCATTTGATTTAAAGGTGTGCTTTGTCCATAATAATCAGCATTGATCCGGTCCAGTAAAGCAGGATTAGCGCGCCCTGCCCGAATAGATTGTAAGTCTTCTTCTAAGACTTGTATGGTTTTTTTCATACGACTTGTTGCGTCTTTTTTTATATCAGAAAGCATAAGAATCTCCTTATTGTACACTTGTTCCTATTGTAGATCCTGTAACTACATCCACAATGTTTGAAGGTTCATCAATTCCAAA
>JASBZN010000106.1 GCA_029983435.1 Urinicoccus sp.
TCGGAATTTTTAAATGTAACGCCTAAAGATACTAAATGCCCCAACCGAGATCGTTTTGTCCTATCGGCCGGTCATGGGTCTGCCCTACTCTATAGTTTGTTACATCTTTTTGGTTTTGATGTAAGCTTAGATGATTTAAAGAACTTCCGGCAATTAGGGTCCAAAACACCTGGTCATCCTGAATATGGCCATACAGAAGGGGTGGAAGTAACAACAGGCCCCTTGGGATCTGGAATTTCCATGGCAGTAGGTTTGGCCTTAGGGGAACGCTATTTAGCTTCTGTCTATAATAAGGACGATTTAAAAATTATTGACCACTACACCTACGTTCTCTGTGGGGACGGGGACTTAATGGAAGGAATCAGCAACGAAGCAGCTTCCTTTGCTGGAACCCAAGCCTTGGATAAGCTCATTGTTCTCTATGATTCGAATTCTATTACCATTGAAGGAAGTACAGACATTGCCTTTAAAGAAAATCCAGCTAAACGCTACGAAGCCTTAGGGTGGAATACGGCCCTAGTAGAAGATGGCAATGATACAGAAGCCGTTAAAAAGGCGATTGCGAAGGCTCGGGAAGAAAAAGGTCCCAGCTTTATAGAAATAAGGACCAAGATTGGCTATGGTAGCCCCAAGGAAAATACTTCCAAGGCCCATGGAGAACCCATTGGGGCAGAAGGAATGGAAAAAACCCGGGCCTTTTACCATATGGAAGGTCAGGCTCCCTTTACTGTGGCTAAAGAAGTATATCAAGAGCAAGAAAAGATTATTGCAAAGAAAAATGCAGCCTATGACCAATGGTTGGACCTTTGTAAACAATACGAAGCCAAGTATCCAGAAGATTATAAGACCCTTGAAGCTGCTTGGTCTGGTAAGATAGACTTAGACTTTTTAGAAGAAGACGATTTTTGGAAGTCCGAAGGAGACAAGGCAACGCGAGCCAGTTCTGGAATGATTTTAAATCGAATTGCCAAAAAAGTTCCTCATTTTCTTGGGGGATCGGCAGATTTAGCCCCATCCAATAAGACTTTTATTGAAGGGGAAGGTTACATGAGTCCAGAAAATCCTCAAAACCGAAACATCGGCTTTGGAATCCGGGAGCATGCCATGGGGGCCATTGTAAACGGTTTGTCCGTCTATGGTGGTTTATGGGCCTATGGAGCGACCTTCCTAGTCTTTTCAGACTATCTAAAACCTCAATTGCGGCTTTCTGCTCTAATGGGAGTTCCAGCTACCTTTGTCTTTACTCACGATTCCATTGGAGTGGGAGAAGATGGACCGACCCATCAACCCATCGACCAACTTCCCATGTTAAGAGCTATTCCAAACTTTATCACCTTCCGACCAGCGGATACAACAGAAGTCGCTGCGGCTTGGGCTTGTAGTTTAAAACTAGATCAAACTCCAGTAGCCTTAGCCCTAACAAGACAAACTTGTCCTGAACTGGAAGAAACCAGCAAAGAAGCGATGAAGGGTGGCTATATTGCCCTGAAAGAAGACAAGGACTTAGACTTGATTTTGTTGGCCAGTGGATCGGAACTTTCCTTGACCCTAGATGTAGCAAAGGAATTGAAAAAGGAAGGTTTGGGAGTTCGGGTTGTCAGTATGCCTTCTTGGGAAGTTTTTGAGGCGCAATCTTCGGATTACCGAAAAGAAGTTTTACCAGAAGAGGTAAGTAAGCGAGTTTCTGTTGAAGCGGCTTCTACCATGGGCTGGGCAAAATTCACAGGTTTCCAAGGAATGAACATCGGGATTGATGAATTTGGAGCATCTGGTCCTGGCAAGGAAGTTTTCAACTACTTTAAGATGACCAAAGAAGGAATTTTAAAAGAAATTCACGATTACTTAGAAAAATAAGTGATGAAAAGATAAAAAAGTAGGGATGAAATTAATCATCCCTACTTTTTTCGTCCCATAAAACCAAAGAATCCTGTCCAAGAGATTTTTTTAAATCAATGATTCGCTGGTTAGAAGAGCCTCGAAAGCGAAGGCTTAAATTTTTTAAGTCCTTGATAAAGGGCCCATCTACCAAGATATCACAGAGCTTTAAAAGCTCCAAAGAATCGGAATCTTGGATTAGGTCTTCATAGATAAAACCAGAGTAAATCCAAACTTCTTTATCTACCTGGGTCTTGATTTGGGTCAAGATTTCCCAGAGAGCTTGAGGATGCTCAAAGGGTTCTCCTCCTAAAATAGTAAGCCCCCGAGTCAAGTCCTCTTGAAGGTAGCTTATAATCTCAGCCGTTTCTTTTTCTGTCCAAGGGTCTCCAGCGGTAAAATCCTGGTATTCTAAGTTAAAACAATCTGGACAGTGGTGGTTACAACCTGTCACAAAAAGGCTGGTCCGAATACCAGGGCCATTGGCCACATCATAGTGGCGAATTTGTCCATAGCGCATTAGATATGCAAGACCCGGCTGTTAATTTCTTTTGTCCGACCTTCATTCCAGAAGTTTTCTCCCAGGTAACCGCAAGTCCGTCGAACCACCGATAGGGTTGCCTTGTCTGTGTTGCCACATTGGGGACATTCCCATTGGTCGTCTTCATTTAATTTAATTTCTCCGTCAAAACCACAGTGGGAGCAATAGTCTGACTTGGTGTTAAATTCAGCATATTGAATGTTGTCATAAATAAAGCGGACAATAGTTTCTAGGGCTTCTAGGTTATGACTCATATTGGGGATTTCCACGTAAGAAATACATCCCCCAGTAGACCGGTCTTGGAACTTGGATTCAAAGGTAAATTTTTCAAAGGCAGTAATTTCCTCTCGCACATCTACGTGGAAGGAGTTGGTATAGTAGCCCTTATCCGTAACATTTTCAATGGAACCGAAACGGTCCTTATCAATTTTACAAAAACGGTTGGTTAAGGATTCTGCTGGAGTGGCATAGAGGGTAAATTTAATATCACTTTCTGCAGTCCATTGTTTCACCGCATCATTTAAGTGGTCCATAATCTTCATGGCAAAGTCATAGCCCTTGGGGTCAGTATGGGAGACACCCTTGGTAAGGATAGTAGCTTCGTAGATGCCAATATAGCCCAAAGAAACTGTTGCATATCCATTGTGCAAAAGCTTGGTAATGGGTTCGTGCTTCTTTAAGCGAGCAATGGCTCCATGTTGCCAGTGGATTGGCGAGCTGTCGGACCGGACATTTTTTAAATGGTCATAGCGGATAAGGCCTACCCGGCGGACTAAGTCCAGACGCTTATCTAAAAGATCGAAGAAGAGTTTTTCGTCTCCTCCAGCCAAAATGGCAATTTGAGGAAGGTTAATGGAGCAGGCTCCAATGTTAAAGCGGCCTTCAAATTGGTAGTGGCCATTTTTATCTTTCCAGGGGGGTAAGAAAGCACGACATCCCATGGGAGAAAAGACGTTTCCTTCATAATTGGCCCGCATTTTCTTGGCAGAAATATAGTCTGGATACATTCTCTTGGCAGTACAATTAATAGCAAGAGAAGTTAAATAGGCATATTTTGAGTCCTTGTGGACATTGTTTTCATCTAAGACATAAATGAGTTTTGGGAAGGCGGGAGTAACATAGACCCCGGCGTCATTTTTGATTCCCTTAATTCGTTGCTTTAAGATTTCTTCAATAATTTTTGCCACTTCGTCAATATAGGGGTCTGTTTCATCTAAGTACATAAAAAGGGTGACAAAGGGAGCTTGGCCATTGGAAGTCATCAGGGTGTTGATTTGGTATTGGATGGTTTGGATGCCGCTCTCCAGGTCCTTTTTTGTCATGGAAGTAGCCATTTTTTCAGCCAATGCTACATCTCCTAGGGCGTCAATGGCCAGGTCTAAATTTTTTTCATAGGACCGGCGAAGGTACTTACCTAGGCAGGCAATATTAATGGATTGACCTCCGTATTGGTTGGAAGCAATTTGGGCAATAATTTGGGTCATGACATTACAGGCAACTTGGAAGGACTTAGGCGTTTCAATCATTTTTCCATTGACAACCGTTCCCTTGTCCAACATATCCTTCATATTGACTAAGCAACAATTAAAAATCGGTTGGATCATATAATCCAAGTCGTGGATATGGATAGCTCCACTATCATGGGCTTCCACTAGG
>JASBZN010000107.1 GCA_029983435.1 Urinicoccus sp.
CACAATTTTTTAGCCTTGCCAATTGTTATTTTGTCAAGTTTAGGAGGGATCCAAGTTGTCCTAAAAGAAGATTGGGAAGTCTAGATAGGTTTTGCCCTAGGATAATGCCTTGGGAAGTTCCAGGCTCTTGCCAAATATAGCGAAATTGATCCAGCTCTTCCTCTGTCAATTTCCCAATTTGTACTCCCAAAACCACAATCTTTTCTTGTCTCAGTTTCGCCAAAACTTCTTTTACTTTTTCCTTGTCATTGCTAGCACCATCTGTAATAACAAAAATAATCTTTAAAAGTTTATTTTTTGCTAAAAGGTCTTTTTGTTCCTTATTTAAATTTTCATAAACATCTCGTAAAGGCTTCTCGTCATGGGTATGCCCTGAAAGACCATTGAGGTAGGCAATTAAATCCAGCCATTGTTTTTCTTCTTTTTGAAAGGACTGGGGCCGGCTCAAAGGTTTTATTTCTTCAAAATCCGATCCAAAATAATACACCTGGGTCTTAATATCTGTTCGTTTTCCCAAAACTTTCCGGTAGCGAAGCAGATAGCTGTTAAGGTCCTGTAGAGAAAAGAGCATAGCCGACATGGCCCGTTTAGCATAATGGCGTTTAATGTCATCCATGGAACCAGAGTTGTCAATCATAAGAGTCACTTCAATCCCATCTACACCAATCATACTCTTAATGCGGGTTTGGTACTGACCATAAATTTCTAAATCATTTAAAGACCCCTTCCGCATAGACTCTTGGTAGTCTGGATAGCCCCGAACAATTTCATCAATCAGCAAACTTCCCTTTTTTAAAGGCCGCTTAAAGACCTTTTTAAACTGCAAACTCTTTCGCAACATTTCCTTCCAGAAAGTCTGCATTTGACTTCGTAGGGGGTTGATTTCTTTTTTTATTTGCTCATATTCCGCCCGAGTTCTCGCTTCAATGGACCAGTGCTTATCCATCTCTTCAATTTCTTTTTCAATACGATTTTCCTTTCGCTCTTGGGCGGTTTGGTCATCATTATCTGGCGAATCCAATTCCTCATTGGCCAATTTATCTTGCTCTTGAAGGTCTACTGCATCAATGGTTTCCTCTTCTTCATCCATGCTCTCCATGACCTTTAAGAGGCGTTTTTCTTCCTTTACTTCCTGAAATTTCTTTTCCGCTTCCTTGTAGCGAGCTTCTAACTCTTCAATCCAAAGCTCCAAATAAACGGGGTAAAAATAACCATCAAACAACTCATCTCGTATATCTTGGGGATAGTTGCAGAGATCTTTTAAAAATTCAATGGTATCTCTTCCCAAAATCTTTCGGTGAATGAGTTCGTAATTTCCTGGGTCTCCTGGCGGAAAGCCCGTTAAGGCTTCAATTTCCATATTGTAAAGATATTGAATGTGTGTCGACCGATTTTCCAGCTTATCTGTTACCCCCTCATGAACCAAGACTTGGTAAATTAGCTCTGCTGTTTCTTCTCCTTGATAGACAGGTAGGTTTTGGGCCAAGCGAACCCCCTGGGTAATCCGGTCCAAATGGTGATAAAAGCGCCGAACTTCATTTAAAACATAGTCAAAAACCGCTCCTTGAGAAAAATCCTTTCCTGGAAAAAGGTCTCGGGCCATCCAAGAATTAAATTCCTTCGCCTTTTCCATCACCCGATCTTTTCGATGAGCCAGGTACTTATACTCTTCTTTTAAAAGCAGGTATGACGTTAATTCATGGTAGATTTTCCATTCCATTTCCTGGGGACGAAGTCCTCCTTCGTCGAACCATTGAACTGGAACAAAAAGTTGTTTTTCCTTGAGGTCAATGCGGAATTTAGGGTTTTCTGTAGAGCCTAAAACGACAAAATGAGGGTCTCTAGAGTAGAGAACCATCCCTCGTTTTTCGGCTGCTATAAATTCATAAAGTTGACTTAGGCCCATCCAATCGACTCCTTATACCGATGCATATACTCTTTAAAACTCTCTGGTTTGGAAAGTTTCAACTCCATTAAAAACCCGCTCCAACCACCTAAAAGGTAGGTCTTTTCCCCTATTTGACAAGCACTAGAAATATAAGAGGGAAAAGGATCTAAGTCATGGTTCACTCGGCCAGTTTTTAAGTCTAACAAGTGAGCTTTCCCATTGGATTCAAAAGCCAAGACCATCTCCTCCTCCAAGGGAAGAACCTGATAAATAGGCGCTGAAATCCCCTGGTAGTCTCGGGAAAAACTTCTCTTTTCCTTAGAAAACCAAGAAATCTTTCCCCGGTCTCCATAGATTAGATAACCTTCTTCTTGTTCTAAAACGCCATGAACCTTTTCTCCAAAACTTTCCACGTCTTTATTATTTAAACAAAGTCGTCCATCTCCTGCAAGGGAAAAAAGAACTTCCCCTAAAAAGTCTTGGTAAATCCAGGTCTGGTCTTCTAAGGTCCAATCAGATATTTTTTCTAAAGCCCCTTCCTTTTCCAAGGCATAGAGACCCCGCATTCCATTTTTCCCTGCCAGTAAAAAACCTTTCTTGGTTCTTTTAATGAAATGAATATCTTCTCCTGGTTCGTAAGAGATGTCTTTAAAGCTTCCCTTATCTCCACGAATAGTTAAGGTCTTTAAGATTCCCCCTTGGCCTGCCAAAAGAAAGGTCTTCCTATCCACCTTTCCTAGGGCCAAGATATTGGAAGAGAACCCAGTAATTTCAGAATCTTCTGCTCCCTCTTCTCCTTGCCGCCTTAGGGTTATTTTTCCATGGGCTCCAACAAAGACAAGGCCCCCTGGCACTTGAAGAATAAAGGCAATGTCATCTTTAAAGGGAGTTTTTTCCTTTTTATAAACTGCCTTATAGTCCATGAAAGCCTGATATTTACTTTCCAATAAATGGATGACATCTTCTTCTCTAGATTCTTGCCGATTTTCCAATTGATTCAGCGTTTGAATAAAATCTCTACTTAACTTCCCTTGACTGTGAATTTCTTCCTCCATAAGCCGTAATTTGAGCAGGTCTTCCTTTTGTTGATTAATAAAGGAATTAAGCTTCATCTTCTTCCTCATCTCCCATGTTTTCCATCAGAGAAATATTTTCTTCCAAGGCTTGGAGGCGTTTGCGGATATCTAAAAATTCTACTGGATCAATGTCTTTCCCCTTATAAACCCCCTCTAAGGCTTGGGGAATTTCTTCCCATTGGGGAATAGGACCGTAAAGTAGGGCTAAAAATTCTTCCTTAGCCACTTCTTCTAAACCCAAAGGCATGTATTCGTAGGGCTTGCTTCTTAAATCTTCCATTAAAGGCGCTGGCTCTCCAACTCCTCGGCGCTTAACCGTCCAGCCATCGGAGGCCTTAAAAAATCCATAGTTGGCAGCTAATTCTAACAGAAGGTTCACATCATCATCATTGTGGTTCGAAGAAATAAAGGCTTGGTAGAGCGCCATAGAAAGGTCAATTTTTTCTCCAAAAGCCCATTCTTCTAAAATCCGAACCAAATGTCTTAAACTGATAACCCCTTCTTTCAACTCAATGTCCATATCTCCATCGTCATACCAGCGGTTGGAAAAAATGAGTTGGGTGGTTTTTGCCAGTTGGCAAAGACGGAACAACTCTTCTAAAGACTTTAAACCTCCAGGCAAGTAAAGTTTTCCCTCTTGGTTCGTTAAAAGAGAAACCAAAACTTGAAAAAGTTCATTTTTCATAGGGTCTTCCATAGCAGAAAACCGGTCGTCAATACTTTGAGGTAAATAGTCATACTCCATACTAATAAAACGACTGGAAAAAGCTGGGTTTAAATCTTCTGTCCCCTCATAAAAAATAGATTCTGTTGAAATATTTCCTGTAGCGATAAGACCAAACCCTCTTTTGATGATGACCTGTCCTAAACCTGTAATATAAACAGACTCTCCTGGTTTCTTTTGTAAGAGGTCATTTAAACTAATAAGGTGTTCCATAGGAATGGCGTTGAGCTCATCAATAATCAAAGGTCTACCCTCTGTAAGAGCCTTGTAAACTTCCTTATGAATATCCACTACTTCTGTCCCAAAGTTCCCGTATTTCATACTATAGAGTTGATTAATGGTCTCTTCCTCTTCCTTGGTCTTTAGGTTGG
>JASBZN010000108.1 GCA_029983435.1 Urinicoccus sp.
CTTAATAATACACCATTTTTTTATTTATTGCAACGTGAAATCAGAAATATTTAACAAGCGGTTAGGATTTTAACAAACTCTTTTGGGATTCTTTTTTTCCTTTCTTCTTCTATTCTCTTCACGTTTTTCCTTTTATATTAGAAGGTTTTGGCTTTTATCTAAAAATTTCTATCTTTTTCCCAATCTTTTCTCCCATATTTTTCTTAAGAAAGTTTTTTCTTTTCTTAGGCTTTCCAAAATTTTTAAGCCTTTTACTCTTCGTTTAAAAGGATCTTTTTATCTCTTCTTATTTGCGCTTGGGTTATTTTTAACATTAATATACCTTTTTTCTTTATCTAGTCAAATCATTTAAAAATATTGTTTATTTTTCTTAAATTTTATAGTTTCTTCTTTATTTTATTGTTATAATAGTGTCAAAAGGATGGTTATCATCTTAACAAGAATTTCATATGAAAGGAGGAATCTTTGATGAAAAGATTTAGTAACGCCTGTGTAAACTTGATGCAACGGTATTTGCCTGATGCTTTTATTTTTGCTATTATATTAACAATCCTTACCTTTGTTTTAAGTTTAATTACCACAGGACAAAGTGTAATGGAGCTCGTTGTTCACTGGGGTGAAGGAGTTTGGTCACTCTTGGCCTTTACCATGCAAATGGCTTTAGTTCTGGTTTTAGGAAACGCCTTAGCCAGTTCTAAACCTGTAAGAAAGCTTCTAGTTAAAATCGCCAGCCGAGTAACGACACCAAATGGTGCTATTATGCTAGTAAGTTTTGTATCTGCCATTGCCTGCTGGTTAAACTGGGGCTTTGGTTTAATTGTTGGTGCTTTGCTTGCAAAGGAACTTGCAAAGAGAATCCGAGATGTGGATTATCGTCTATTAATTGCTGCCGCTTACTCCGGATTCGTTGTATGGCATGCCGGAGTATCTGGTTCCGTTCCTTTAGCGGTTGCCAGCAACGCAGAAGAAGTTACCAAGGTTACTCAAGGTGCTTTATCTACAACGATCCCTGTTACAGAAACTCTCTTCTCTTGGCAAAACTTAATTATGTCTTGGGCTGTTATTTTTGCTCTTCCCTTTATTAATCGAGCAATGCACCCAGATTCTGACAAGCTAGTTCGAGTAGATCCTAAGATTTTCTTGGAAGAAGAAGCTGCCGAAGAAGAAATGGAAGAAGAAATTCGCCAAGCAGAAAATCAATCAACTCCTGCAACAAAATTAGAAAACAGCCGTTTTCTCTCCTATTTTATTGTTGCTTTAAGTCTTGTTTTCTTAATTCGCCACTTTGCTTTAAATGGTTTGGATTTAAGCTTAGATATTGTTAATTTAATTTTCTTAACTCTTGGCGTTTTATTCCATGGCACACCCATTCGCTATGTCATGGCAATTAATGAAGCCGTACGAGGCGCTGGCGGAATTATTTTGCAATTCCCTTTCTACGCAGGAATTATGGGACTTATGACTGGAGCCAATGCAGCTGGAATCAGTCTTGGTTCTCAAATTACCAACTGGTTCTTAAGTATCTCTAACCAAACCACCTTCCCTATGTTTACTTTCTGGGCAGCTGGTTTAATTAATGTCTTTGTTCCATCTGGCGGTGGACAATGGGCTGTTCAAGGGCCCATTATGATGCCTGCTAGTTTACAACTAGGGGTTGACCCTGGAATCACAGCCATGGCTATTGCCTGGGGTGATGCTTGGACTAATATGATTCAACCCTTCTGGGCTCTACCAGCTCTTGGTTTAGCTAAGTTATCCGCAAAGGATATTATGGGATACTGTGTTGTTGTCCTCTTAGTTGTTGGAGCCTTTATTTCCTTGGCCTTCCTGGCCTGGGCAGGCTTATTCGTCTAAAAATTATTGACCATCCATTTAGTAGCTTGTGAAAACAAGCTACTTTTTTTTGCCCTTCTTTTGTCCTTGTGGTAAAATAAACGTATTTAAGGAGGGGACTATGGAGAGAGAGGAAACTTTACAAAAAATGGAGCGAAATACTTCCATTGATTTGATTAAGAGCTTTGCTATTTTTTGTGTTTTATGTATCCACGCTTGTGGAATTTTTTATTCCCAAGAAGTAGGATCCACCCCCTGGACTTGGGGGGTTTTTTGGGGCAGCATCAGCCGGTCCGCCGTCCCCTTATTTTTTATGGCCAGTGGGGCCTTGATGTTAAACCCTAAAAAGAACATCCCCCTGGAAAAACTCTATAAAAAAAATATTCCCCGGATTCTCTTAGCCCTGTTTTTTTGGGCCACCCTCTATAAGTTTTTTGACTTAGGGCGTATGGGGATTTTAGAAAAAGCTGAAATAAAACAGGCCCTAGAGGACTTACTTCTCTTCCGCCACCAATACCACCTGTATTTTTTAGTTATTATTTTGGTTTTTTATGTGTCCATTCCTCCCTTTCGGATTTTTTTACAAGGGGCGAAAAAAAAGGACATCCAATATGCCCTGGGAATTTGGCTGGTCTTTGGGGTTATCTATAACAACCTCCAAGCCTACCCCCCCTTTAAGTTATTGACAGGTTCGATTCAACAGGCAGCCATATCCCAAACTTGGACCTGTTTAGGCTACTGCCTTTTGGGTCACTACCTCCTTCACTATCCTTTGGAAAAAAAGAACGCCCTTTTGCTTTCCTGCCTAAGCTTTTTGATTACTTGTTTAGGGACTTACTTTTCCTCTGTGTCCCAGGGGGTTTTTGATACCAACTTCTTATCAGGAACTAGCCTTGGTGTTTGCCTTTTTTCCCTTGGAAATTTCGCCTTTTTGCTCCATTTTAAAGGGGGAAAAGCCAGCATCTTTTTATCCAAGGCCTCTTTCTGTATCTACCTAACCCATGTCTTTTTCCTAAGCCTTTTTACAGAAAACGCCTGGATCTACCCCTTCTTTCCCTTGGGACTTCAAGTTCCAGTCCTAGTCCTAATGACCTTGGTCCCCTCCATCTTGGCCTACCTTCTCTTATCCCGAATTCCCTGGGTTAAGAAATGGCTTATTTAATATTAAAAAAATGACCCTAAGGGTCATTTTTTTGATATTCTATATTCTAAATAAAACTCTAAAGATTATTGTTTATAAGCTAAAATATAATCTTTTTAGAATAAATCAATTATTTATTAAATTTATAATAATTTACACAGCGGTTTTGCCAAGACCATATTATACATTCATCACCTGACAAATACACACTGACGTGAGTTTGTGGAACATTTATTTTACCAAGCTTCTTTCCATGACCATCTATAAAATCTATATTTGTTCCCTTTTTATTGCTGATGACCACAGCTAATTTTTCGCCATCAGATACAACTTCATCAATATTTGAGTATAATTTCTTCGTTCCACTTCCATCGCCCTTAGCCATAAATAGATTTGGTTTTTTACCATCTGTAGAATATCCACCAGCATCTACAAAGAATACATCTCCGTCAATTGGTAGTATATCATAGTAAGGATTATTCCCCTTGCTTAAAAGAGTCGTTTCTTTTGACTCTAAATCATACTTATAAAGCATCTTTTGAGGCTCTACAATATCCTTAGTAGTAGGTATATCTCTTATGAAGTATATCTCATCTTTTCCCATAAACATAGAATGGATTCCCTCAGCTAAACAATTTTCAGATTCTGTTTCAAGATCAAAAGCTATCAAATCATAAGCATTAAAATTATCTTTTTTGTCTAAAGATTTTGTTAGATATAGAGCATCTCCTCTAAGTGCAGAATATTTGTCAGCATACCTAAATGCTCTAGATTTTCCTTGTAAATTTTTAAGGAAATATACACCACTGTAAGATTCTGCCTTTGTTTGAGAAAATATCTTTCCATTCATCTCTCTTACAATATTTCCATTGTCCCATGGTCCTGTAGGAGTTATAATTATAGATTTATTATCCTTATCGAATTGAAAGTTTCCATAGTTGTAGGTCAAAATATTTTTACCTCTACTAGGTCCAGTTAGACCGTAGACAACATCATGACCTATAATACCTCCGCCTAGATGATAAATCATGTATAGGTTCCCGTCACTTAATACTTTAAATGAAATGTCTTTTGCTGATA
>JASBZN010000109.1 GCA_029983435.1 Urinicoccus sp.
ATGAGAAAATACGTTAAAAAGAGAATTAAGGATAGACTTAGACAAATTAAGCCTGATAGGAGAATTAAAATTCGTTGCCGTTCTTTAGGCTTCATTGCTTTCTCCCTCCTCATACTTAAATGAAAGATCTTCGCTAGCAACTTGAAGAATCCCCAAACAAATAAAACTAGATATCATAGAGCTTCCACCATAACTGATAAAGGGCAAAGTGAGTCCTGTCATGGGTATTAACTTAATAACTCCACCAATATTAATAAAGGCTTGACAAGCTAGTAAAACACTTACACATAGAGCTAAAATGCGGTAAAAAATATACTCTTGGTCTAGAGCAATTTTGATGCCCCGGTAAACTAAAATCATATAGAGCATAATAATGGCAATCCCCATGGCTGTTCCCATTTCTTCACAAATTAAGGGAAAGATAAAGTCACTGTAGCTAAGGGGAATAAGGTCTGGATAGCCCATTCCAATCCCATTGCCAAAAAAGCCCCCTTCTGCAATAGCAAATAGTGACTGAACAATTTGCCTTCCATTTCCATAGGCTTCTGCCCAAGGGTCTTTCCAAATTTGAACCCGGACTTGAACGTGGTTAAATAGTAGATAGCCAAAAAGACCTCCTATAGCAATAAGAAGCAGGTTCAATCCAATCATTTTACGATCTTTTTCGTAAACAAATTGAATGGCCAATAACATAGCAAGAAAAAGGACCGCAGTTCCTAAATCTTTTTGAATAAAAAGACAAAAGATAAAGAAATAAACAATCGCCATAATAATTAACGAGCTATATTTTAATTTTTTATATTTTTCATAATTCCCATAAAAACTAGCCAGGATAAACATAATTAATACCTTTGACAACTCCGATGGTTGAACAGAAATGCTCTTTGTAATTTGTAACCAATTTCTTGCACCATGGAGAGTTGTCCCAAAAATTAAGGTACTTAAAGTTAAAACAACCGTAATTAAAACATATAAACTTCCAAATTTATCTAGCTTTGGAAAATATTTTATAAAAAAATAACTACCATAAAAAATTAAAATGCCCGCTATGGCCCAAACCATTTGAAGCGTTCCATAATTGGGTTTAATTCGAAAGGCAGTAATAATTCCTATGGTTAAAAGCATGGAAACAATTAGGAAAATATAATTATCTCCACTAGATATTTTTCCTAAAATAAAGTTAGATATATAAATGATTACAATAAGTCCAATGGCACGGTAAGCAACGGCCGCATCAAAGTCAGCTTCTGACCGATAAAAAAAGAAAAGTAGGACGATCGAGAGAAGTTGAAAAATCAACAGTAAGTCTCTTGGTCTCCTGTTTTTTCGCAGCGTGGTCAACATTATTCAAAATCTCCTATTCTACAAATAAAAACTGAATAAATCCAATACCGATTCGATCCCCATTTCTAAGCTCAATAATATCATGGATTAACTCTCCATTTAAATAGGTCCCATTGGCACTGTTTAAATCTTCAATAAAATAAGTACCATTTTGATCAGTGATTTGTAGGTGTTTTTTCGAAACAAAATTATCTTTAATCACAATATCATTTCTAGGAGAGCGCCCAATGGTCATGGTCCCTTTCAAAGTATAGTACTCTTGCATTTTAAAATTCAACGTATCTAGGCGATTTACAACTTTTAAATACGCACCATCTTTCATCATATTCATCTTACTCATAGACTTTATATCTAGATAAATCATTCGAATAATACTATAGATAAATAGAAAGATAATTAACGTTGCAATGTATTTAACGCCTTGAGATATAATGGTATACATATGGCATCTGCACCTCATAAAATTTATGTGTTAATAGTATCATATTAACCTCTATTTTTCAATAAAAACCCCAAAAGACTCTCTGTCTACTTTATTGAGTCCACCTAGCTTTTCTGATACAATGCAAGAAGGAGGAACTATGAAAAATATAACGTCTATTCGCTCTTTTAACGGAGCATATCAGATCATCACAAAAGAAGAGGAAAACATCGTTATTTCCAAGGAAACCTTAATCCATACTGGTCTTTACAAAGGAATGGAAATTTCTGATGAAGATTGGTCCCAACTTTTTATTGAAGATCAATTTTACCAAGCAAGAGGTCTTGCTTTAAACTACTTAAAACGCAGACGGACCAGCGGTGAAATCAGAAATTTCTTATCTGGTCACGATTTTCCTTCTGAATGCATCGATAAGGTGATTCATTACTTAATGGAGTATGGCTTCATTAACGACCAACAATACATTCGAGACTTTATTCATGACCAGTTTTTGCTCAATCAAAACGGTCCTTATAAAATAAAATATCAACTAAAAAGAAAAGACTTAGATGATGATTTAATTGAGACTGGCCTAGCTGAATTAAATGAGGAGGACATCCAGTCTACTCTTCAAAAACTTATTGAAAAGAAATATGGGGCTGGTCCCTTTAACTTTAAAGAAAAGCAAAAAATTAACCGTTATTTGCAAAATAAAGGTTACCCTTATTCTCTTATTTCCAAGGAGATTTTTTAATGAATTATGTCTATATTGTCCAGTGTAAGGATGAGTCTCTTTACACTGGCTATACCAACGACTTAAAAAAACGAATCCAGGTTCATAATAGTGGTAAGGGGGCAAAGTATACTCGAAGCCGTAGACCTGTTCACCTGGTCTATTGGGAAGAATGTCCAGACCGGTCTTCTGCCCTATCTCGAGAAGCTGAAATAAAGAAATTATCTCGAGAAGAAAAATTAAAATTAGTGGGGTTGGATTATGGAAAAAAATAAAAAAGCAAAAATTTCTTGTTCCAGCAAAGAAGAAGCCCAAAAAGTCATGGCAATGGTCCTGTATTTAGGGCAACTCCTTGTAAAGTATGGCGCAGAGATCTACCGGACAGAAGATACAATCTCCAGAATTTGTGGAGCCTATACAAACTTGGAGTCTGTTGACGTATTTGGATTAACTAATGGGCTATTTCTTTCTTTAGAATATGAACAAGAAGTTATTACTATGTATAAAAGTGCTAACAATGATAGTTTGGATCTTGAGAAAATTGATGCCTTGAATACCTTTAGCCGAGACTTTGTTAAAAGTCCTAAAGACCTTACCTTCGCCCTTAAAGAACTGAAAGAAATTGAAAATAGAAAAGAACTGAATCCCAAACTTCAAGTTCTTGCCTCGGGCCTTGCTAGTGCCTTTTTTTCTCTTTTATTTGGAGCCTGCGGTAGAGATGCTATCTGTACTTTTTTTGTCGGATCCATTAGCTATTGTCTTGTCTCCTTTTTCTCTCAATTTGACTTCACTTTCTTCATTGACCGATTTTTAGGTGCCTTTTTCTCTTCTGCCCTAGCTTCCTTGTGCATACACCTTAAATTAGGATCAAATATTGACCATATCATTATCGGTGCTATTATGCTTTTTGTTCCAGGAGTTACCATTACAAATGCTATTCGAGATATTATGTCGGACGATTTCTTATCAGGCTTAATTGGCCTGGTCAAGGCCCTCTTTATTGCCTTAGCCATTGCGATCGGTGTGGGACTTGTTTTACACTTTTACTTGAAATGGAGTCGGTAATATGATTTATTTAAAAGCTTTTGTCTATTCATTTTTAGCTACTTTGGGCTTTGCTATTTTATTCCACTCTCCCAAACGCAGCATCCTGCCAGCCTGTCTTTCCAGTGGTTTGAGCTGGCTTGTCTATGAATATTTACAGATAAGTGGAGTTAATTATATTTTTTCAGCCTTTGCTTCGGCATTTTTAATTGGCATTTTCGGGGAGTTTCTTTCCCGACGTTTAAAAAAACCAGCAACAGTTTTTATTTTACCTGGACTAATCCCATTAGTTCCTGGAGCTGGAATGTACTACTCTATGAATTCTCTTATAAACCAAGATTATAATTCCTTTATGACGGTAGGAGTTAAAACTTTTTTCACCGCCCTTGCCCTATCCTTTGGTCTCGTGGTTTCCTCTACCTTTTCTAACAGTTTATTTTTCAGGCATCACTCTCTGTTGAGAGTAATT
>JASBZN010000110.1 GCA_029983435.1 Urinicoccus sp.
AAAACTGACCTCCTTAAGTTGGTTTATTAGTCCAACTTTTGGGGGTCAGTTCATTTTTAGGTCGGTTCTTTTTAACGTAGTTCTTTAATCTTGTTGGTTTTTTAAAACTTATCCATTCCTGAAAAGCCAAGAAAAAGGAGAAGGGCCCCAACAACTAAAACGCCAACTAAAACATTTACTATCACTCTATCTACCTACTCTCTAGATTCTGCATGTTCTTTACAATCAGGACAAATTCCTGTTAGTTCAAAAATATGACCTGTAATATCAAAACCAGTATCTTTGCGAATATAGTTGTCAAAGGCATCCATTGGGCAATTTTCCAAGGCTGCTACCTTACCACACTTAGAGCATACAATATAATGACGATGTTCGCCGGAATCATATTGATAGTACATAATGCCATTTTGGTAAAGCATGGACTTTAAGAGTCCCTTTTCAGACAACTGGTTCAAAATTCTGTACACAGTAGATAAACTGGCACAAACAGATCGAGGAATTAAGTCATAGACTTGCTCCGCTTTCATAGGCAAGTCTTTTTTTTCCTCCATGAGCTTTAAGACCTCTTTGCGGCCTTTGGTCACTTTAAGCCCATTTTTCCGCAAGAGATCATCTAAGACATTTTCCGACATATTCAATTACCCCCTTAGTGAAATCACTATAAATATATTATAAAACAAATAAAAATCTTTTGCAACATTTATACAAAAGGAAATTGTCCTAAAACAAGACCCATGATACAATAGGATTGGAGGCGTCGGAATGAAAAAAACAAATGCAATGCGAATGTTAGAAGACTTACAAATTCATTATGAAGCCATAGAATATGATGCGAAGACAGAAGTAGATGGTCAAGTAATTGCCCACCTTGTAAAGGAAGACCCCAAACATGTTTATAAAACCTTGGTGACACAAGGGGTCAAAGACCACTCTCATTTTGTCTTTTGCATTCCAGTGGACGGACATTTGGATTTAAAAAAGGCAGCAAAGGCAGCTGGGGAGAAGAAGTTGGAAATGCTGGAGATGAAAAAGTTGCGGGCAGTAACTGGTTATACAAGAGGCGGTGTGAGTCCTTTGGGAATGAAAAAGGATTTTCCAACCTTTCTTCAAGAAACGCAAGAAGAAAAAATTTGCATCAGTGGTGGAAAAAAGGGAAGTCAAATAAAAGTGAATCCCAAGGAGCTAATTGAAAAATGTGATTTTACTTGGGCAGATTTATTAAAGGAGTAAGCCATGAACAAAAATTTAGACCAATGGTTAAAGGAGCCTCTTATTGATAAGGCTAGCAAGGAGGCCATTAAAAAAATGTCTCCAGAAGAAAAAATAGATGCCTTTTATCAAAAATTGAGTTTTGGGACAGCTGGTTTACGAGGTAAGCTGGGACCTGGCAGTAATCGGATGAATATTTATACCGTAGGGTTGGCAGTAGAGGCTTTAAGTCGATTTTTAAAAAAAGAACAAAAAGATAGGCCCCTGTCTGTTGTCATTGCCCATGACACTCGTCACATGAGCCAAGAGTTTACAGAAGAAGCAGGTCAAATTTTAAGGGCCCACGGAATCCAAGTTTTTCTTTTCAAAAATCCAGTTCCTACTCCTCTTTTGGCCTATAGCGTTCGTTATTTAGGAACTTCCGCAGGGATTATGATTACAGCTAGCCATAATCCCAAAGAATACAATGGATTAAAGGTTTATAATCACTGGGGAATTCAAATTGACTCTAGCTGGGCAGATAAGATTTTAATGGAAATGAATCACTTGGAATTGAAAGATATTAAAAAGGATTCCCAGGCTGACTTTGATTGGGTAGCAGAGTCTTTAATTGATTCGTATTTTGAAAAACATTTAAAACGAAAAATCCACGATGATATAAATAAGGATTTTTCTATAACTTACACCCCTCTTAATGGAGTGGGGAACCTCTTTGTTCGTCGGATTTTAAGAGAGAGAGGTTTTACTAATGTCCATGTGGTAAAAGTACAAGAAAAACCAGACCCAGACTTTACAACAGTGGGCTATCCAAATCCTGAAAACTTTGATGCTTTTGCCTGTGCTATTGACCAGGCAGAAAAAGAAGCTAGTAAATTTATTTTGGCGACAGATCCAGATAGCGATCGAGTGAGTCTAGCTATTTACCACCAAGACCAATGGGTTCATCTCAATGGGAATCAAATTGGAGCCCTTTTAATGGACTATATTCTTCATGGCCTAAAAGATCAAAACCGTTTACCTGAAAACCCTGCTGTGGTAAAGAGTATTGTAACAGGAGATTTGGGTTTTGAAGTGGCAAAAGAATTGGGAATTGAAAGATTCAACACGTTGACGGGATTTAAAAATATTTGTGCTCCAGCTGTTCAATGGGAGCAAAATAAAGACTATCATTTTATCTTTGGCTACGAAGAAAGCATTGGCTATATTTATGGGGATGATGTTTTTGATAAGGATGCCGTTATTATTTCTATGATTCTTTGTGAAATGGCCGGTTACTACGATTCTTTAGGCAGGGACCTTGTGGACCAACTCCATATTCTCTATGAAAAATACAAGCCACATCGGGAGCTTCTTTATAGTACCTTTTATGAAGGGGCTCAAGGAGTAGAGACTATGAACAGAATCATGGATGCCTTAAGAGAACAACCCTTAAAGGAAGTTGGACAAGAAGAAGTGACGGAAGTCATTGACTACCAGGATGGGTTAAAGGGGAAGATTTCTTTGGCTCCACAAAATTTAATTCAATATCAATTAAAAGACCAGGGAAAAATCTTTTTTAGACCTTCAGGGACAGAACCCAAGTTAAAAGTCTATATCTATCTTGTGGATGAAGAGATAGAAAAAGCAGACCAGCGGTTACTAGCTATTCAAGAAGCACTCTCCTTATTTTTTAAGAGAAACGAGGAAAAGTAATGATTTTATTATTTGAAGGAAATCCAAAACTGGTAACGACTTATGCCTTAGATTCGATCAAGGAAGGTGAAATAAACACCTTTAGTAAAAAAACCTTGGCTTTAGGGTCGCCTGGGATTGTAGCTGCCAGGGTTTTGCGACAATATGATGAAAAAGTTGCCTTGGTAGCTCCCTTGGGAGGGGCAGTTGGAGAAAAGATTAAGGCCATGTGTAAAATGGAGGACCTAGGGCTAGTAGATGTTAGCTTAAAGGATGATTCCTTAGAAGAATTACAGTTGGGATTGGAAAATTCACTAATTGTACAGTCTGCTCTTCCCAGAATCACCCAAGAAGAGGCCAACCGCTTATTCTCTACCTTGGCTGGGTACCAAGAAGAAATTAAAACCCTTCTTTTGCTAGAGAGCAATGATTTTATTCAAGAAAAGTATCCTTATTTTATCAAACGAGCGAAAGACTTGAAACATCCAGTTTTTCTCCATGTACAAGGAGCCCTTGATACTTTTATCCAGGATGGAATCCATAGCTTAGTTTGTTCCAAGGAACAAATTGAAAACGCCAGTGGGCTACAATGTAACTTTACCCATGAGGTAGTGAAAGCGGCGAAAAGTCTCTTCATGAAAGGGGTAAAGCACGTCTATGTCCAAGGCCAAGGAAAGACCAGTATTTATTTAAAAGAAGAATCATTCTGGACCATTCAATCGAGCCAGGAGATAAAAGATCTTTCTTTAGTAGCCACAGGCCTATGTGCAGCCTATGCAAAAAATTATTCTACAGAAATGACCTTGAAATTTGCTAGAGCTTTGGGAGAACTAGACAAAAGAGCTATTGAAGAGGGAGACTATGCACAATTGAAGCAAAGAATGAACCAAATAGAACTCAAGGAGGGAAGAATTGACTAATCGTTGGAAATTAGATAGAGAGGATTGCATCTTAGTAGGGATTGATTTTCAGGACCGGATGATTCAGGGGATGGATCAAGCAGAGAAAATGATGGAGTATAGCCAACATTTATTTCGAGGCGCTCAAATTTACCAAGTCCCCATTCTACTGACAACTCAATATA
>JASBZN010000111.1 GCA_029983435.1 Urinicoccus sp.
CGCAACCCTATATTGGGCTGTTGGGCGTTCGAGTAAATAGTGAACTGGAAAAAATGATTCAGGACAATATTCCCATGGATGTAAAAAACATGACTTGCACTGGAGGCAGGCAACTTTACATCAACCCACAGGACCTGGACCAGAAAGAGGAAGAAGACATGTTTTTAACCTATGCAGAAGCCCTTCTTTCCCAGACACCATGTTTCCGAATGAACAATAAAATCAATCGAAACAAGCTCTATCTAGATCCCGACTTAAAAGGAATTATCTACCATACCATTAAGTTTTGTGATTATTATAGTTTTGAATATGCCAGCCTTAAAGAAAATATCCACCTGCCCCTTTTGAAGTTAGAAACGGATTTTACTCGGCAAAGTGCCGAGCAACTCCTTACTAGAATCCAGGCCTTTGCCGAGACCCTAGAGACTTCAGAAGACATAGGGGTAAAAACCAGGAGACAAATGAAGGCAAAAGAGCCCAGAGAAAATTACTATGTAGCCGGGATTGACAGCGGATCCACTACGACCAACGTGGTTATTTTAGATAAGAACAAAAAAATCCAAGCCACCATGATTATTCCGACAGGAGCTGGTGCTAGGCTTAGTGCAGAGAAAAGTCTAGACCAGGCAGTGGAAAAAGCAGGAATCAAAAAAGAAGAGATTGTTCAGATTGTGACTACTGGTTACGGTCGTGCCTATATTGATACTGGCGATAAAAGTATTACAGAAATTACCTGCCATGCAAAGGGGGCTCATTATCTGGACCCTAAAGTGGGAACGGTGATTGATATTGGAGGTCAAGACATCAAGGCCATTCGTGTGGATGAAAATGGCGGAGTAAAAAACTTTCTTATGAATGATAAGTGCGCCGCAGGGACAGGACGATTTTTAGAAATGATGGCTAGGACCCTGGGGCTTTCTCTAGAGGAACTGAGCAAGAGGGGCTTGGACTGGAAAGAAGACGTGGTTATTTCCAGCATGTGCACCGTATTTGCCGAGTCGGAAGTCATTTCTTTAGTGGCTCAAAACAAAGACTTAGACGACATTATTCACGGCCTTAATAACTCCGTTGCCTCAAAAGTGGCAGCTTTAACATCCCGTCTGGGCAAGAAGGACCCAGGTCACTATATGATGACAGGCGGCGTTGCAAAAAATAAGGGCATCACCCAGGCTCTGGAAGAAAAGTTAGGAGTTGAACTTTCTATCCATGAGGAAGCGCAACTTTGTGGAGCCTTGGGAGCGGCCTTATTTGCCTACGAAAAATACAATGGCTAGGCTTAAAAAGGAGAAAAAAGAGAATAAGGAATAAACAATGGTCCTATCCCAAGTTTGATGACTGGAAACAGTCCAAGACGGATAGGACCATTTTTATTGGGGAAAAGCAGACCTTCTTAAATTTTTAGTTAAGTTTCTGTAAATTTAGAGCTTTTGACTTTATGATGCTAGGAAAATAAGGTAGAATTTATCCAGGAAATACTTATAGAAAGGGACTTGTATGGGAAAAAAAGATAGGGATCGATTCACCAGTCCCGAAACGATTAAAAAAATTGAAAAATTGGAAAAGTCTCCCCAAATCCAAGCCCAATTACAAGCGGTAAAAAATGGGATGAAAGAGAAAGTCAAATCTCCTTTTTACATAGGTTGCCTTGCCCTGGTTTTTATAGGAATAATCACGCTTCGATTGCAGGCATTTCCTCTTATTTTAATCTATCTTGTTTGGCGGTTTGGGTCCAAGTATCTTAAGAAAAATAAAGAAGATATTGCCAAGGCCTATGTCGATCATTTTTTGTGCCCTGTCCTAAAAGAAATTTTGCCTGAGACAACCATCCACTACTTTGAAAGAATGGACATAGATATTTTAGGAAAGCTAGTCTATGATTCCGAAACCTATTATTCCAATTGCCACATCCTCTTTGGGGATGACGACAAAACAGAGTTTTGCAATATGGAGTCCTATCACTATACAAGGGATAGTGATGGCCATGAAAGACCAGTAAGAGATTTTAGGGGGCAGGTTTTACTAGCTCAATTTCCCACACCAATAAAGGGCCATATCCGGATTGTCCCCCTCCAAAAGAAAACTTTTCTAGGTCATAAAAACTACAGACGATACGGGGAAAAGAGAAAGGATGAAGAAGAACTTGAAACGGAATCCATGGCTTTTAATGAAGCCTATTCCATCTTTTCCACTGATGATCTTTTTACGCGGGTAGTTTTGGACCCCAATATTCTGGATATCTTGACCCATTGGAAAGATAAAATGAGAGTTTGCCTCTATATGAATAACAAATACATTTCTCTAGCTTTTGAATCCCAGGAATTCTTATTTCCCACCCCCAGGACCCAAAAAGAAATAGATGATTTGTCCCTGGCAGGAGAATATGAAAAGATACAAGGGAAGCTAGCTGATTTTTATCGTTTGATTGATCGTATTGGAGAAAAGTTGTAAAGGAGAAGATATGGAAAAATACATACATTTAATGGGACTGCCATTAGTTATTTGCGCCCTTGTTTTATGGTTTGTTCTTTGGATTATTAAAACGTCCAACCGTTTAAATAGGTACCAGGTCAAGATTCAAGAATCCAAGAAAAATGTAGATATTGCTCTGGCCAAACGCTACGACACAATTTGTGAAATGATTAAAGTGGCAAAATCTTTTGCCAACCATGAAAAAACGACGTTTACGGATGTTGTTAAACAAAGACAAGAAGGGGATATACAAAGTGTAAACAGGACCATGAAAAATCAAAAGAAGGTTATTGATGAAATCTACGCCTTGGCAGAGGCCTATCCAGACCTCAAATCCTCCCAAGAATTTTTACGCTTGCAAGAAGAAATAGACGATGAAAACGAGCAACTGGCAGCAGCTAAAAGAATCGTCAACAGCAACATCAGCATGACAAACCAAAAAATCGTGAGCTTTCCGATATCCTTCGTGGCCAAGGCCAAGGGAATGGAAGAAATTGATTTTCTGGAAGAAGAGGACCTAGCCAGTAAAAAGTCCATTCATGACTTTGACTATGACTTGTAAAGGATAAGAAGGCGAAAGACTTATTTACCAGCCATAAAAGGAGGTTGCGACTATGAAAAAAGTAAAAAAATTAGGGATTGTACTAATAATTCTATTAGTCTTAGGGGGAATTGGTTTTTCCATCTTTATGGGTAAGGAAGTCTTTGATGGTTTTACCAATACCATCCCCCGGGAAGAGACCTTGAAGTATGCCGAAACTTATGGAGGGGTATTTGATGTCTTTTCCCAAGATAAAGACCTAGAAAAGCTGGCCATTCCTTCTCGGCAAAAGGACCATACCATTCCTGGCATTTTAATCAAAAAACCTGGGAATAAAAACATGGCTGTCTTGATTCATGGCCTAGGAGGGACCAAAACATCCATGTCCCGTATCATGGATGTTTTTTTGAACCTGGGCTACAATGTCCTGGCCATAGACCAAAGAAACTCTGGAGACAACCAAGCTCCCTACAACACTTTTGGCGTCTTAGAATCCTTGGACGTCCTAGATGCCGTCAATGTAGCAAAAAGTAAGATGGAGGAGGGAGGAAAGCTGGTTTTGTGGGGCGAATCCTACGGAGGAGCCAGCGCTGCTATGGCAGCAGGAAGAGACGACTCCAAGATAGACGCTTTAATCTTAGAATCGCCAGTAGCTGATTTTAATGAGATGCTAGATAAAGAACTTTTAAAAATAGAAAAAAACCAGGGGATTCCAGTAGCCTATATGCGGTGGACAGGGAACCTCTATACCCAGTATAAACTCCACTTTTCTTTTGAAGACATCAATGCGTGCAAGTGGATCCAACAAGTATCTGTTCCTGTCTTGATAACCAATGCAGACCAGGATAAAGTGACCCCAACCCATATGGGAGAGGACCTCTACAAGGCCATTTCCCATGATAAAAAACAAATTTATACCGCCAAGG
>JASBZN010000112.1 GCA_029983435.1 Urinicoccus sp.
AATTGACCAGGTTAATATTTTAACACCAGCGGGTATTCAATTGGAACTAGATGTGTGTGATATCACTAGAGGTAAAGATTGGGTGAAGTGTTGTATTATAAAAGATGCTGGAGATGATCCAGATACAACAGACGGTTTGGCCATCTATTCAGAAGTTCATAAAAGAGAGGACGGCCAGCTAGTTTTAGATGGAAAAGAGGGTGTAGGTAGAATCCAAAGACCAGGTCTTTTTGGAGAGATTGGAGAAGCGGCCATTAATCCTGTTCCTAAAAAGCTTTTAATGGAGACTTTGGAAAAATATTCTCAAACAGGTCTTACTTGCTATATTTCTATTCCTGGGGGAGAAGAAGTAGCGAAGAGAACCTTTAATCAATATATTGGAATTGAGGGAGGATTATCTGTTTTAGGGACCAAGGGAATTGTTTATCCCATGAGCGCGGAAGCTCTTTTAAAAAGCATCTACATGGAAATGGATATGCTTGCAGAAAAGGGGGAAAAAGAAATTCTTTTAACTCCAGGAAATTATGGGAAAGAAGTCGTTAAAAAATCTGGTTTGAATTTACCTGTGGTGGAAGTTTCAAACTATATTGGACAGGCCTTAAAATATGCCTATACTCTTGGCTTTCGAAAGTTCCATTTAATTGGACATGTGGGCAAATTTTGTAAATTAGCAGTAGGAATTTTTCAAACCCATTCTTCTACAGCAGATACTCGGATGGAGGCCTTTGTTTACTATTTGGCCCTTATGGGGGTACCAAAAAATTTTTTAGAAAAAATAGACAGAGAATTAACGGCTGAAAAGGCCCTAGAATCCTGCTTAGAAAATGGCTATGGCGAGATTATAGAAAAGATGGAAGAGGGTTGTAACCAGCGAATTATTAAGTATTTGCGAGATGATTCAGTGGAAGTTTCTACCCATATTTATTCCATGAAGCACGAGGTGAGATTATGATTGCAGTTGCTGGTGTAGGGCCAGGAAAGCCTAAATATTTGACAATCCAGGTAAAAGAAGCTATTGAATCTTTTCCAAAAGTGGTTGCTTTTGGTCGTGTAGGAGCTTCTCTTGAGAGCTTAAGGGAAGATATTATCTCTATTTCTAGGGTGAGTGATTTAAAGGTCCAGGTGACGGGGGAAGAAGACACCTTAATTTTAGCTAGTGGAGATCCGCTTTTTTATGGTGTAACCAATTACTTAATGCGAAGTGGTATCCAGGTAGATGAAGTCTACCCAGGTGTTTCCAGTCTCCAATACTTTGCCTGTCGTTTGAAAAAACCTTGGAACAACTATCAATTAATCTCTCTTCATGGCAGGGATTTTGACTTACAAAACTTGGAAGAAAACCCTTTGGCTATTAGCTTATTAGATAAGGACCATAACCCCAGCTGGCTTTCAAAAGAACTTAAGAAGATGGGATTTAAGGGCAAACTTATTATAGGCTATCGCTTGAGTTATGAAGACGAAAAAATCGAAGAAATAGAAATTGGAGAAAAAGCTTTGGATTTAGATCCTTTGGCAGTGGCGGTGATAGAAATTGAAATGGTTAAATGATAAAGATTTTATTCGAGGAAAGGTCCCAATGACCAAGAAGGCAATTCGAGTCTTGTCGGTGTCCTATTTAGATATAGAAGAAGGTCTAAAGGTCCTAGACATAGGTAGTGGGACGGGGAGTATTTCCCTTCAATGTGCCCTATTTGGTGGCCGGGTAACAGCCATTGAGCGAAAAGAAGAAGCGGTAGAATTATTAAAAGAGAATGCCAAAGTTCAAAATTTGGACCTAGAGCTTATCCATGGCCTTGCTCCCAAGGACTTGCCAAAAGAGTCTTTTGACCGAGTTTTTATTGGGGGAAGCGCTGGGAATTTAGAAGGAATTTTTACCTATTTGGACGAGTATTTACTTCCTGGTGGGATTTTAGTTGGCAATTTTATTACCTTAAAAAACACTTGGAAGATGTACGATTTATTAAAGCAATTTAACTATAAAGAAGTGGAAGTGGAGCTGGTACAAACAGCTAAGTTAGATCATCTTGGTTTATTAAAAGGGGAAAACCCCATCTACATTATGAAAGGAGTCAAAGCGTGATTTATTTTGTTGGAGCAGGTCCTGGAGATCCTGACTTAATTACGATAAAAGGTAGGAAGGCCTTGGAAGAAGCCGATATTATTATTTATGCAGGCTCTTTAGTGAGTCCAGATCATTTGGCTTATGCTAAAAAAGACTGTGAAATTTATAATTCAGCGAAAATGCATTTAGATGAAGTCTTAGATGTGATGGTTAAGGGACATGAAGATGGAAAAATGATTGTTCGTTTGCATACAGGTGATCCTTCCATTTATGGAGCGATTCAAGAGCAAATTGATCCCTTGGAAAAACTAGGGATTCCCTGTACTGTGATTCCAGGTGTTAGCTCATTTGTAGCAGCAGCGGCAGCGATTAAACGAGAATTCACCCTTCCAGATGTTTCCCAAACCGTTATTTTAACTCGAGTAAAAGGGCGTACAGATGTACCGGAATCTGAAAACTTAGAATCTTTAGCTGCTCATGGAGCCAGTATGGCCTTGTTTTTAAGTGTTGGTCATATGGATAGGGTTATTGACTCTCTTATTAAGGGTTATGGCCGGGATGATGTTCCTGTGGCAGTGGTCTATCGAGCCAGTTGGAAAGATGAAAAGAAAATTTTTGGAACCTTGAAGACCATTGGGCAAAAAGTTCAAGATGAGAAAATTATTAAGCAAGCACAAATTTTAGTTGGAGACTTTATTCACACAGAGTATGGTCTTTCAAAACTTTATGATAAGTACTTTACAACAGAGTATCGGAAAGGCCTTAAATCTTGAATGTTATCTGTTATTCCAAGCAAGGCTATGATTTGGCCCAAGCCTTAGGGAAAAGTCTAAAAATAAAAATTTATTCAAAATTCAAAGAGCCTTTTAAGACCCAAGAAGTAGTGAAGCAGTCTTTTTTGGAAAAAGAGCCACTTCTTTTTATTTCTGCAACAGGTATTGCCGTTCGGTCGATTGCTCCTTTTTTAAAAAGTAAGGATTTGGATCCACCAGTTATTGTCATGGACGATAGTGGCAAATTTGTAATTAGCTTGTGTTCTGGCCACTTAGGAGGAGCCAATGATCTGGCTAAAGAAATAGGTGAAATATCTGGAGCAACTCCTGTTATTACAACAGCTACCGACAACAGGGGATATGAAGGTTTGGATCTTTATGCAAGGAAAATGGGCTTTGCTTATGAAAATCTTCAAGATTTAACGTCTGTAACAGGAGCCATGGTAAATCAAGAGGCGATTTTTGCCTATAACCCCCATGGCTATGACTTGCCTTTTTATCCAAATTTTCAAAAGGAATGGAACCCATCCATTGCTTATACTTTAGCCATTACAGAAGAAGAGAAAATTCCTATTTCGGGAGAAATTGTTTATTTAAGGCCTAAGACTCTTCATTTGGGTTTAGGGTGTAAGAAAAATGCTCCCTATGACAAATTAAAAAGTTTTTTAAATGAAGTTCTTAAAGAGGAAAACTTAAGTAAAGACAGTATCAAGGACATGGCAAGCGTTGATATTAAAGGAGAAGAAGAAGCTTTTAAAGTCTTAGCTCAGGACTTGGGAATTGACTTTTTTACTTTTCCTCCAGAGGAGTTAGCAGATTATGAAAAAGACGTTAAGGGATCAGATTTTGTTAAAAAAACAGTGGGAGTATCTTCTGTATCGGCTACGTCTGCTTTAAAATTAGGTGGCAAATTGATTGTTGAGAAAAAAGTTTTTCAAGGTTTTACGATATCCATTACAAAGGAGGTATAGATGGCAAAGTTATATGTTGTGGGAATTGGACCAGGAGGAGAAGAGTTTTTTACAAAAAAAATGATTCAAGCGCTAGAAGAATGTGAAGCTATTGTAGGTTATCACCCTTATT
>JASBZN010000113.1 GCA_029983435.1 Urinicoccus sp.
ATAGAGATTTAGACAATTATCTAAGGTAGAGGGGATTTTCCCAACAATGAAGCCTCTAGAAGAGGAAGGCGAAGCAAATTCAGCAGCAGCCTCTAAAGAAAACAAGGAAGAGCCCAAAAAGACCTTAGATCTTTCCAAGGTAAAAGTTGAACCTCTCTTTGAAAAAGAAGTGGACTTTGATACCTTCTCTGAATCAGATTTCCGGGTAGTTAAGGTGAAAAAGTGTCAAGAAGTTCCAAAGTCTAAAAAATTATTGAAATTTACTCTAGATGATGGAAGTGACCAAGACCGGGTTATCCTTTCTGGTATCAAAAGTTATTACACAGCAGAAGAATTAGTTGGAAAGACCCTTCTTGCCATCACCAACCTACCAGCTAGGAAAATGATGGGAGAAGAATCTTGTGGGATGCTTCTATCTGCTATTTATGACTACGATGGAGAAGAAGGTTTAGACCTTATTATCCTAGATGATAGTATTCCTGCAGGAGCAAAGATATATTGAGAAGATAAAAAACTGAGGCAGAATAAAAATTCTCCTCAGTTTTTTAAAGGCTTATAAAATAGAAAGTCCTTAGGACCTAAGTCCTGGGGACCTTTTTTATTCTTCGTTAGCCATGTGTGCAGATTTCAGATAGAAAGGAATAGCTAAGACCTGCATGATAAGAGAAATGGAAACCATGGCGGGAATGCTGATGTCATAAAGGACACCTAGGAGCCAACTTCCCAAAAACCAAAAAACACCAAAGGAACATTCAAAGACGCCGTAGCCTGTTGCCCGGCTAGATTTTGGAACTACCGAGGTGACGGCGGCCTTTAAGATGGACTCTTGGGCTCCCATTCCCACACCCCACAGGGCAATTCCCAAGAGAATGGCAGGAACGGATTGAAAACAGAAGATAAAAATAGAAAAAGGAGCTGAAATCAAGGTCGAAATGACCAAGGCCTTCACTCCACTTTTGTCATACATATAGCCGAAAATCAAGGCGGCAAAGGCATCCACTAGCATGGCCCCAGCATAGAGAAGGGGAATGGATCCACTGTTAATTAAAGAAGAGGTTTCTGTTAAAGTGGGAGCCAGGCTAGTGAAGTTTTTGGAAATGTGCATGATAATAAGGGAATAGTCAATAAATCCAAAAGAAAACAAGCTAATGCCTACAATATAAAATAGGAAGGATTTTTTCATAGTAAAGGGAAGATGAACTTCTGGTTCTGGTTCAAAGTGTTCTGGATTGGGGAATTTGTACTTGGTGACAAAAAGCATAACTAAGGTTAAAGCGCCTGGAATAGCTAAGATAGCAAAACACCTTGCATAGACTTCAAAAGTACTCCCATCTGTTTTAAAGAGCATGACTAAATAGAGAAGGACAGGACCTAAAAAAGCCCCGATTTGGTCCAAAAGTTCTTGGATTCCAAAGCTTTTACCAGCGCCTTCTTGGGAGGCGGCAAAGGACATGATGGTATCTTTTGCTGGTTTTTTGATGGCCTTCCCCATGCGCTGAATAACTAAAAGAAGACAGGCAGCGACCCAACCCTTTTCTCCAACAAGGGCCAAGGCGGGAACGGCTAAAATATCTAAGACATAGCCGAAAATGGTCATGGTCCAATACTTGTGGGTCTTATCCGTTAGACGGCCAAAAAAATACCGAAGGGAGTAGCCCACAAGTTCTCCTAGACCAGAAATAAAGCCTATGGTTCCAGCGGAAGCTCCTAAAAGAGAGAGGTAGGCCCCACGGATGCTGGAAGCTCCTTCGTGGGTCATGTCGGAAAGTAGGCTAACAACACCAAATAAAATGATAAAGACCATAGCTTGGGAAAGCTTGTCTTTTTGCTTTTTCATGGTTAAAATCCTTTCTTTTATTTTAAAGAATAAAGAGGGAGATTTTTGCTTCAAAACTTTTATGAATAAGAAGCATTGTACAAGCTCTAGGGAAATTAAAACAAGTAAAAACATCTCTTTAGGTTGCAAAAAAGCTGATTCTCTCTGCGACAAATCATCGTAGAAGTCATCAGCTAATTTCCTGAAAATTGTCAATGAAATTATAGCCCACTTTTAAAAATTGGTCAAGGTAGGAGAGTTCATTTATTTTATTGGATATTTTGCTGGTAAAAGAGGAAAAATAGGGTAGAAATAGAAAAGAGAAAAAGAGAAACATTGCCTTAGATAGGAGGAAAGAAAAAGATGACAGACAAGAAGATTGCCATTCAAGATACCTATGGAGAAAGATTTCAACATTGCTGGGGATGTGGAGCAAAAAATAAGGAGGGTTTACACTTAAAGTCCTATCCTAGTGAAGAGGGAGATAAGTGTATTTGCCACTTCACTCCAGAATCTCAATACACTGGAGGGGTTCCTGCCAACCTATTTGGCGGTTTTATTGCGACCCTTTTTGATTGTCATGGAACAGCTTCTGCCGCCTGGTTTGCTCACAGGCAAAAGGGTTTGGACTTAACAGAAGAAACAGTGATTGGTCGCTTTATTACAGCTCGGCTAGAAGTGGACTTCAAAAAACCTGTTCCCATGGATCAAGAGATTACAGTAACATCTGAAATAGAGTCTCTGGATGAGAGAAAAGCAATTGTACAAATGGAAATGGAAGCAGGGGGAGTTCTTCGAGCTAAGGCAAGGATGGTGGCTGTGGGCGTTAAAGATACGATGTAGAAACTTTTTTAGAAAAAGCATAAATACAGAGAGAGCTATAAGGTGTGGTAATGATACAAGTGAATCGGTCTATGATGATAGGGGATTAATACTAATATGAAATAAGGATGGAACAAAAAATGCATAAAACATGATATAATTTTAATGAATTTACCAAAGGAGGGTATCGTATGTCTGAAAAAGAATTAGTAGAAGATTTACCTTTAGATGTAAAAGATAAAATGCTATATAAAATAGATGAAATTGTTGATAAGAGGATCTGGTATAAGTTAGAACCTTTTTATTCATATGATGCCATTGACAGAATATCTAAACTTGAAGATTTCTATTTTGATAATTATTTAGAAGCCCATCGAGAAAAAATAGTTCGTATATTTCTACAAATTAGTTTAAGCTATGATTGCTTTATTGAAGATGAAAGTCTATATCCAGATAAAATTGATCCTAGAATGGAGGATTATGACTATGTTCATATTGAGGACATGGATATTGACTATTTAGCAAATCTTATTAGAAATATTGAACCTTGTGGAGAATATTACTGCACTAGATTTTATTTTTGGGAAATAGATTCAGTGATAGAGATAAACACATTAAAATCAATCGATGTATTTACTGAATCTAAAGAATTTTTAAATCTGATAGAAAAACTTGCAACGGCAGAAGGATTATATTTATATGAAGAGCATTATAGTGTTGAAGACAGTAAAAAAATAAATGAACTTCTGGATAAATATGTAAGGGATGACGATACTTTGTCAGATGACATTGGAAATGAACAACGCTTGGCAAATTATAATATTAAAAATATAGAATCAGCTATTAAAAAAACAACTAAGGATGAGAATGATGTAAGTAAAAATAATAACAAAGAATTAGTATTTAAATGTTTCAAACTGCTAATTGAAAATTGTGCAATAAGCAATGAAGATATTAGTAATTTATTAGATGAAGATTATTGTAAAAATCAATTCTGTAGAACAAAATTCCCAGTATTAATAGAAATAAAGAATGAGGATGAAGTCGATCAACAAGTCAAAGATAATAATGGAATACAGAGGTATTACAAAGAAATAATTACAATTGGGGGAAGAAATTTTCTAGTTAGTAACTTTTGGTACAAAGCTAATAGCAGTCATGAAGATTCGATAACTCCATTTTTAAAATGGGTTATATCAAAGATTTAATTTTAGCATCTACATTAGTAGGTGCTTTTTTCATACCTACTTTTAGGAGGTGGTAATATAAACATTTTAAA
>JASBZN010000114.1 GCA_029983435.1 Urinicoccus sp.
TCCGATCTTGAAAACCATCTGCCACAAAGTCACACGCCCCGATATGAATATGGGAACTGTAATTAAAAGCATCCATTACCGATTCCTGAAAGATTGGCATTAAATGCATCCATAAGATCCGAGGGCCATCTGCCCTTGGTGCTCTTTTTACATCCTCATAAAGAAGCTGGGTATATTTTAATGATTCCGGTGAACCAGCCAAAAGATGACACATAAAAATCCCATAGAGTTCGTTGGTTAAGGTAGAAACTGGATCATGCTCTTTTCGTAAAGCCAGCTGACGCTGATAATAGGTCGCTGCTTTATTACTAGTAGCTACAGCACTCTTCACAGCTTCTTCCGAAATCTTTTTTTGATTCACATCTTCCAGAAACTTCTTTAAGTCTCGAAGTTGCCCTGCTACGTATTGAATCGACTCCTGATTTTTTTCATAAGGCACATCAATATAGAAAGCGGGAATCTGATACTTTTCCTTTAAATAGGGAAAAGTCATCATATTTCCATCGCAAGCCAGGTTGGTATAAATAGTACATTTGGGCTTTGGTACTAAGTCGGTAAGGGCCGCTCCAAGAAAAACTCGGTGGTAGGAGCACATGGTTTCTGGAAAGCCCTGGGTTTCCGTTTGACTCAAAAAAGTCTGCTCACATTTTGTTCCCGCTAAAAAAGAAGACATGGTCTCAACGGAATAAGGCGTCATCCCTGCTGCCGTTAACAGCTCCCCTGACACAAAAATACTTACCAGAGCAGCATTTTCTGGCTTTGTTAGTGCCTGGATAATATTTTCCATCACCACCTGGGCTATATAGTTTCCAGAATCTGGAAGCCTTTTATCGGGAAAAAATCGCAGGCGTTTTTCTTGCAGCCGATAGCCTGTAAGTAGAAGCTTCCTGGCCTTTTCAGGATTCTCCAGAGCCTTGTCCCCCACAATTTCTCCAAATTTTTTTATGATATCCACTGCTTAACATTCCTTCCTAAGTTGAAACTGGTCCTAGCTAAACTCTTCAACCTTTTCTTCCTTCTATTTTATCATTTATAAAGACAGAATCCTCCTTTTTTATCAAGTCCTTCATAGAGATTGCCCCTATCATGTTAAGTAAGATTTAAGGAGACCCTTCACACCATCGTAAACGACCAGGCTCCATATGGCAAGTTTTTCTTAAAAAGACCCCCGCTAGTGTAGAAAAATTAACTTTCTAAACGACTGCAAGTCTTAATCACTTCCGCCTTATATAAAGCCATTGGAGATAAAACCTTTTTTGTCCTCTGCGATGGATCACCATGGTGAGTGCGGGTACTACCTTGTCTTTTTATCCGCCATCTTACTACCTTTCTCATGCCTCTTGTGATATAATATGTGCGAGTGATAAAAAGCCCACCCGCACATTTTTTCTTTTTTGTATGGCCTGCTTTTATTTAAGCAGGTCTTTTTCTTTAGCTTCTTCTAAATTTTTGCAACCATTTAAGAACTCTAAAATTTTTCTTGTTTGGTTTTCTTCCACTATTTTTTTAGTAATTCTCCAAGATTCATTTCTTCTTTCAGAATGACCCCGCGGGTGCGGGTACTACGAGTTATCTAGTGCTTGCATAGCCGTACTGGAGGGATTATCCCCCTGTACACTCGCTTAGGACAAATTTTTTCAAGCTTCGCTCTCATAACTTCTAAAATTGAAATTTATGACGCAAAAAAAGAGCCTAGGATTTAGTTCCTAAGCTCTTTTAATCTTTTTATTTACTTGTTTTCTTCTAGAATCTTTTCAACAACTTCTTTATCATCAAAGTAAAATTCATTTGTTGCTGCTTCCTAATATTCATCAGCACTCATAGAGATGATTTCGCTCTTTCCATCAAATTGAAATTCCAGGTCATAACAGTCGTCGGCTTCATCAAAGTATACAGCGGTCAAGTTTTCAAATTTTCAAATTTTTTTCTTTCTCTTCAATCCAACTTTTAACCTCTTCCAACTCATCTATGTCGTCAATAAAATCCTGGATATACCTTTTACAGGCACTTTTTGTGTTATATTTTTTTCTCCTTTCTTTGTTTTTTTCGTTCCATTTATCCCTGGCCTTCGCTTGGGCGGGAGAGGTTTTCAGATTTCTAGACATTCTATCGTCCTTTCTTGCTCTTTTCCTAAAAAGATGTATAATTTAAGTGATAGAAAGAGGGGAGCAAGACCCTCTATCTATTTCTTGGTTTGCCTACTGATTATTCAGTAGGCTTTTTTTCTACTAATTCTCTTATCTCTTTTACGGCTTCCTCTTTCGTTTCAGCTTTTTCGATTATTTTTATAATCATTTCTAAAACTGTTTTAAATTGCTTATTGGTCATTCCTTCCATTTTTTCTCCTTTCCACCCTTGCTCTTAGCATACTCGTAAGGTCTTCCCATACTGTACTTATAGTATATACGCTATTACGTATGAATCCAATACCTTTTTTGAAAAAAATCTGTATTTTTTATTTTTCCCATAAAAAAAGCCCTAATTGTGCTCAGTCTCTTTATGAATAATAGATGCAAACCCCTATAGAGTGTTCGATTTTGCCAGCAATTATGTAATGTACTTTTTTCAAAAGTATTGCCAGTCTCGAACGTCTCATAGTATCCCCGCGGATTCATATTAAAGTGCTCTCTAAAAAATGTTGTTTCATCTATATTTCCCAAAAAATCATATTCAATATTTTTTATCACAATGCTTGGAAATGAAGTTGAGCTATCCAAACCTGTCTCGACATCTCTTAACACTTGGCTTTTTCCACTATTATTGGCACCAGTAAATACAATAACGCTATTATAATTAAGTGATAATTTTGTATCATCATTAAATGTGATATTTTTCAGAAATACTTGGGGCTTTTGTATAAGGGTTGTTTCGCTATCTTCTAGATTCATACACATACGCTCCTCCTATGTTCTACTTTTAACTTTCTATAGTCCATATAACATGGAATGACAAATTCTAATCCATCTATTTATTACTTAAAATAATTATTTCCTCTCCTCTAATTTTTTAATACCACTATCACCAATTTTTTCAAGTGATGTCAATTGTGTTATGGCGAGTTTTCTAAGTTCAATCATTCTTTCTTTTTGATTCATACCTTTGCCAATAAGGACTGCATTATAGCTTTCCATATTTGCAAGCACTAGCAATTCATTCAGGCTTGCATAATCTCTCATATTACCTTTTAAATCTGGATTTTCTTCACGCCATTGCTTGGCCCTTCTATTAAATAAAGCCACATTGAGCATATCTGCTTCACTTGCATATTTATAAGATAACTGTTCATTGGTAAGATCCTTTAGGATATACTCTTTAATTGCATCTGTATGAATTTTATAGTTAATTTTTGAAATTTCCCGATTAAGATTCCACCCCAATGACAATCTTGAATTCTCATCTGATTTAAGTCTTTTATAATCTTGAATAATGTAAAGCTTAAATTCCGGTGAAATCCACGAAGCAAATTCCATTGCTATATCGCTATGGGCAAACGTGCCTCCATATCGCCCTGACTTGGAAACAATACCTATTGCATTTGTCTTCTCAATCCATTTTTTTGGTGATAGTGTAAATGCATTACTACCAGCTTCATTTTTTAACCTATCGAATTCGATAGGTTTAAAATCAGGATTATGCATTGATTCCCATAAACCTAAGAATTGAATGTTATCCTTGCCTCGCAACCAATTATTAATGACTATAAATGGTTCATCACTTTTATATCTTGCAATATCCGTTAAACTTATATAGTCGTTCTTAAAATCTTCAGTATAAATCTGAATAGCAAAGCCCTTTGCCTCAATCGTGTCTTTTTTTACCTTAGACATGTGAGTTCCTCCTTTATACTGAT
>JASBZN010000115.1 GCA_029983435.1 Urinicoccus sp.
CTCTCCCCTGTTGTATATATGGAATAGAAAGCAAATAACAAATAAACACAGGAGGCAAAATAATGAAAACTCTTCGTAAGAAATACTTAATCCCATTGACATCCTGCCTTGTCTTGGGTCTGGTGAGCCCAGTTTTGGCCCATCCCTTTACGGATGTAGACCAACATTGGGCAAAAAATCAAATTACTTGGGCCTATGAAAAAGAAATTGTTGCTGGGGTTAATTACGATCACTTTGCTCCAGACAACACCATTAGTAAAGGGGAGTTTTATCGGATGATCAACCAATACTTTGGTCTTACCTCTAAAGCTCCTGTCCACTATGCCGATGTGACTAGCAGCATGTGGTTTTATGATGATGTCGCCAAGGGAATCTATTTTGGTTACCTACCCGACAGCCAAGGCAATTTAAAAGCCATGTCCGCCATTACACGAGATGAAGCATGTCGGATTTTAGCAAAAATGTACCATTTAAAGAGTCTTCCTGAAAAAGCCACTGGCTTTGCTGACCGCCATCTCATTGTGAACCTTGGAGAAGTTGGCGCCTTAGTTGACCAAAACATCATTGTGGGAAAACCCGATAACCATTTTGACCCAGAAGGCTTCTTGTCTCGGGCAGAATTTACCGTCATACTAAAAGCTGCCAATGACCGTTTAGGAAGCCCCAGTCGCTATGAAAGAAAGACAGAAACAACGAAAGGTACTTTTGGCTACGCACAGGACGCGACTCCCTACAACATTTTTAAAGATAAGATGTTAACCAAGGGATACAGTCTAGACCAAGTGAAAGACCTTTGGGACCGAGGCTATCGCGATGCAGATCATCTCGATAAGAGATATTGGAAAAATTACAATGACTTCTATCGTTATTACAAGGGTCTAAACTATACCGATGCAGAAATTAACCGCATGTGGAGAGACCATCCCTACTACTATGATGACGCCTCTTACTGGTATCGTCACTGGACAAACTATGATGATTTCTACAACTACTTCCACAATAAGGGCTATTCCAATAAAGAGATTAACTACCTTTGGAACCATCCAGAAAAAGCTCCCTCTTGGATCTATCCTGGAAGGAATTTTTCCAGCTACGGTGATTTCTATTCCTACTTTAAAAGATTAGACTATTCTGAAAGCGATATTAACTATCTCTGGAATAAAGGCTATGGCCGATCCTACCACTTCGCTAACTATAACGAATTTTATAACTACTTTAAAAACGACTATTCTGAAAGTAAGATTATCGATATGTGGAACGATGGAGACTATACACTCATTCCTTATTTAAAACACGGCGATGTTTACTGGCGTGTTCTTGATTAACATTTTTCTGTAAATAAAAATGTCCCTCCAAGGAGGGGCATTTTTTATTTCTATTGTCCGAAAAAGGACCCTGGGAAAGAGGGGAACTGTCCCTGATCTTGGTTTTGACTTTCTTTTTTAAAGACGGTGTTATTTTTTGCTGTTTCTTGAAAAGTTACCTCTACCTCGTACTCTTTGTCATTGCGAATATAGTGAAGTTTTGTCTTATCTCCCACCTTATAAGAGTACATCAGCTTTTTCAAACTGTTGGTATCTTTAATTTCCTTTTCTCCTAATTTTACAATAATGTCCCCTTGTTTTAAGCCAGCCTTCCCTGCTGCACTTCCAGGATAAATATCCATAACAAAAGCTCCATTTTTGTTATTTAAGTTGACATTGTAGCGTTCTTCTACTGCTTGGGGGTTCGCAACAACAACCCCTAGGCTCACGGTCTTAAAACTACCTGTTTGAATCACTTGGTCCAAAATGGGCTTTAGGGTGTTAATGGGAATGGAAAAACCTAAGCCTTCTGCAGAAGAGATTTTAGCTGTGTTAATTCCAATCACTTGGCCACGGCTATTAAAGAGAGGTCCTCCGCTGTTCCCTTCATTAATGGAAGCATCTGTTTGAATTAAGCCATCAATATAAGTTCCTTCACCGCTACCAACGCTCCGGTTTAAGCCGGAGATAATTCCTTTGGTTACAGACCGCTGCAGGTCCAAGCCCAGGGGATTCCCAATAGCTATGGCTGGTTCCCCAATGGCAATTTTATCCGAATCTCCCAAATCCACACTAGGAAGGTTTTTTCCTTCCTTTACTTTTAAAATAGCCAAATCAAGATTCGAATCTTCCCAAAGGACTTGGGCTTCTTCTTGGGACCCATCATTAAATAGAGTCGTAACCGTTTTTTTATTTCGGTTGGCCACCACATGGGCGTTGGTTACAATATAACCCTTCTTATCTACAATAAATCCCGACCCAGACCCTTTGACAGCCATGGGGCCAAAAAAGGTATTTTGAACACTTTCTGTGGTAATCCCTACAACAGAATCCATGGCCTTGGCAGCTACTGCTTGACCAATGGAGCTATCTTCTTGGGCATTGATTTGAATATTTTGTCCTGCCTTTCCAGAATTTCCCATAGGAGTTTGGCTCACATTGAACTGGTTCGTTAGGACCGATCCTACCACCCCTCCTAAAAGAGAACAAACAAGAGCCAGAGTAACCATCTTCCGTCTCTGTTTTCTTTTATTTTTTTTATTTTCACGATAAACCCTTGCTTGTTGGTCATAATAATCTCGATCTCTTAAAGGTTCTTGATCCATTATCATCCTTCCTTTCTTATCTTCATGATAACTTTTGAATATGTAGTTTTTGTGAAAACAATCTGTCCTTTCACTTAAGTTTTCCTGAACTTTTAAATATTTTCTCTAAACTTGGGTATAGATAGGTTGAAAGGAAGGGATGAAATGCTTAAAGATACTATTTTAAAAAGAAGAACTGTTCGCCGTTTTACCGACGAAAAAATGCCTATCGAAACCTTAAAGGAACTTCTAATGTATGCATCCATGGCTCCATCCAATGCCAACGCACACCCTGTGGAGTTTATTATCGTGGATGAAAAGGAAGAATTAGACTACCTTGCTTCTATGGATAAATTTGGTGCAAAACACCTTGCCAATGTCCCCCTAGCTATTATTATTATTGCCAATAAAGATATTTGTAAATACTGGGTCCAAGAAGCATCCATGACTGCTGCTTATTTAGACCTTCTAATCCAAGAAGAAGGTTTCCAATCTGGCTATATTCCTTTTCACAATAACACCACTGACAAACGACAAGATGCAGAAGATTACATCAAAGAGCACTTTAAAATTCCAGATAACTTTGGTGCCTTGGGAGTTATTTCTCTCGGTAAAAAAGATGAACGGGTTCGAGCTCGAAAAGAGTTCCCTATTGACGAAAAAATTCATATAAATTCTTATGAATAAAGGTCTTTTTGAAAGAAAAAGCTATGGATTTCTCTTCCATAGCTTTTTTTGTGCTTTCCTAAACAAAATCCACTCTTCCTTGTGCTTTTTACTTCCTAGCTATTTTTTAACTTTTCTATTTAGACCGTTCCCTTTAAAAAAACAACCACTTACTAGAAAAGGCTAGTAATCTACCCTCTTCCTGCTAGAATAATACTTGAAGGGAGGCTCTCATGAAGGTCGAAATTTTTATTGATGAAAAATACGAAGAAACTACTGTAAAAATCTATGCTAAGACCTACTCCAAGGAAATAGATTGGATGAAGGACCAAATCCTAGGTCATCCTCAAGATAAAATTACAGCTTTTGCTGGTGATGACATTCAGATTCTAGCCTATAAAGACATCTTGCGTTTTTATGGTTTGGATAACAAGATCTATCTAGATACAATGAAAAATACCTACACCACTCGCTTACGACTTTACCAATTAGAAGACCGACTGCCTAAAAAACAATTTATTAAAATATCCAGGTCTGAAATTGTCAATCTGGACTATGTTAAGGGC
>JASBZN010000116.1 GCA_029983435.1 Urinicoccus sp.
ATTATACTCAAAAGGTACTGTTGAAAAATATAATAAACAAAACACGGCTCTCATATGCGTAGGCCGTTTTTTGCATTTTTTATTTAAATGGAATAAATTTTATCAAAAACTTCTTGATTTTCTTTTATCTTATCTTGGGAACCTAAAACCACTAAGTGATCTTTTTCCATAGCAGAGTAAAGAAGAGGACCATAGGTTTTTAAAACATGAAGATTTGTTGCCAGGGCTTCTTGCTTTTGAATAGATAGGTCTTCTTCAGAATTCTTTAAGATAAAGCGGGCGAGGTCCACTTGACCAGAATCGTAGGGAGTCCGAAGGGGGTCAAAAGCATTTATGGAGCCAATAATTATTTGCTCAATATCTTCTTGATCCATTGTGAGGTTTTCAAGGGAAGAGCCCATTTTGTTATAGGTTGTAATGGTATCTTTAAATTGTGGGTCTCGATAGCTATAAGTTGCCATTAGGCCAGAAGGCTTAATCCGGATTCCAGCACCATAGGCTCCTCCTTTGGCACGGATATTTTCGTGTAAGAAACCTGTGCTTAAAAGATTCGCTAAAACGGTCATAGATCCTACAAAGGGAGTTTCTAGTAAATTTAGGTCATAGCCCTTGGAAATATAAACGACAGAAGCTGGTAGTGTAAAAGCTTCTTTTTGTGGTGACAATTTGGGATTTATTTCAACAAAGGGGTATTCTTTGTACTTAGAGGCGAGATCAATTAGAGAATCTTTTAAGTCAAGGAAGTCCTTCTCTTGACCTGTGAATTCCACAATGAGCTCCTTGCGGTTAAATACCTTTTTATAGACACTTTGTAAATCTTTTAAAAAATCATCCTTTTTTTCTGCCCAATGGTCCAAGAGATCTTTTAAATAGAAGTGATAGTCCAATCCGCTAAACAAATCTCGAATTTTTGCAGGTTTGGAATAGTGAGTATCAATGCGACTAGAAACAATCAGATGACCATTTTGGAGAAAACTAGCTTCATTGGATGTTTTTTCCAAAAGTAAAAGGTCATAAATTCTCTTTTCTTCTGTAAACTTTGTATGAAAGAGAACATCTTCTAAATAAGGAAGAACTTCTTTGATTTTTGTGCCAATTCCCATGGTTTGAGTGTTTAACCGAAGGGAGTAGCTTTTTTTATCTTGGTAGACAAGAGGAGAAAAACTTAAGCCAGAAGAGTTTAAAAAGATGGAATTTGACAAGTCTTTATAAGATCTATTTTCTGTGGAGATTTTTCCCAATAGGTTAGTTAGTAGGGAAAGAACAGACAATTCATCTAGGTTTAGATGATGAATATTGGAAGAAAGAGTAAGATAAGACAGACCATTAGTAAATTGAGGATGGAAGAGATAATTGACTCCATCTTTTTCTTCTTGCTTTCTGGGAATATGAGTAATCCCTGGCTGAATGTCATCTAAACTCAATCTTGGAATAGTGGCTTTTGCTTCTTTACTATCTGGGGTGGATTGGTAAGAGAGGAGTTCATTTTGCTCTTGTAAAATCTCAGCTTTTCGGTCAGTGGTACAAAGATTTTTTTTCTCTTTTAATTCTTGGGCCAAATCCTCTTGTTCTTGGGCCAAGGCTTCTGTGTTTGCTGCAGATTCTATAATCAGCTTAGGCTTTTTCAGAATTTTTTCTTCTAATAGTTTTTCAAAATCCCCATTTTCAATGGTTTTTCGTAGGTCCTTTAAGTTGTTAGAAAAATCTAAGCCGATCAAAGGACTAGCTCCATAGAGCCAAGTGTTTAGAGCATTGATATAATAAATAATTCCCTTGTGGTTTCCGCCGCCTTCGCGAATAGAAATTTCAAATTTATTAAAGGTAGCCAAAAGACGTTTTTTATCAAAACCCGTAGCAATAATTTCTTTCAAGCGATTTTCGATAATTGAAACAAACTGTTTGGACTGGTCAGGTTTAGCACCTTTGGCAGTAATATAAAAATCCAAAGGAAGACTGGTGGAAAGGTCCACATAGACGTCTTTGCAAAAATTTTCTTCTAAGAGGGCTTCTTTTAAGTCTCCTTCAGAAGAGTTAACTAAAAGATCTGCAAATAAGGACCGCAATAAGAGGTCTTTACCATTGGTAGATTCTCCCATGGTCAAGGCATAGGTGTAGTAGGATCCATCTTCAATATCATCCGTAGGATAGTCTTTAACTAACCAAAGGTCCTCTTTTAGAGGAGGTGAAGAAACAATCTCCACATCTAAATCCTTCTTAGAAAATTTAGATAAATAGGCTTGATCCATATAGTCAAGAATAGGAGCCTTATCTAAGTTTCCATAGAGATAGATATAACTGTTGGAGGGGTGGTAGTGTTTTTTGTGGAAGTTTAAGAAATCTTCATAGGTTAAGTCAGGGATTTTTCTAGGGTGACCACCACTTTCAAAACCATAGGTTGTTTCACCGTGAAGAGCCCTTGCAACCTGCCCCTCAACAATGGCATCGGGGTCAGAATAGACTCCCTTCATTTCGTTATAAACTACACCATTGTAAATTAGGTCCTTGTTTTCTTGGAACTCATAGTGCCATCCTTCTTGTTGGAAAATCTTTTTTTCCTCATACATTTTTGGGAAAAAGACAGCATCTAAATAGACGTCACAAAGATTCATAAAGTCCTTTGGGTTTCGACTGCTAACGGGATAGATGGTTTTATCTGAATAAGTCATGGCATTTAAAAAAGTTTGTAGGGATGATTGAATTAAATCCATAAAAGGTTCTTTGGTGTGGTATTTTCTAGAGCCAGACAAGGTAGAGTGTTCTACAATATGTGCCACGCCGGTATCATCACTGGGTGGGGTTAAAAAGCCAATTCCAAAAACATTATTCTTGTCGTCATTGTCCAAAAGAAGAATTTGGGCACCTGTTTGATTATGTTCATAAAGAGATACTTGGCTGTTAGTATCTTCTGAATACTTTTCTTCTATTAAAGTATAATTTTTATATTTACTCGTCATTTTTACCTCCTAAAATTCGGTTCTACAATTTATTATACCCAAAGGGGCCCTATACGATAGAAGTTTTCCAGATAAAAATACAAAAGAGCCTGGTGTCATTGATCATTCTTAAAAGGAAGGGGGGTCAAAAGCCTTATTTTTTAAAAAGAAGGGACTTTGGTAGAAAAGTGAAAAAACTTACTGTTATTTAAAAAAAATTTACAGGGGGCTTGCTTAAAACATCCCTTCATGGTAATATATTATATTGCATAATAACGATTAATGTGGATTATTGTTTCTAAAAATAATCCCTCAAAAGGAAGGCTAGCGGCCGTTAGAACTTAAAGGGGTGAAGAGCTAAATGGTACATCCTGTTCAATATGGGACACGGGAGAGAATGAGTTTTTCTAGAATTGAAGAAGTATTAGATTTGCCAAACTTAATTGAGGTGCAAACTTCTTCTTTTCAATGGCTAATCGAAGAAGGGTTAAAAGAAGTATTTGATGACATATCACCAATCGAAGATTATTCTGGAAATTTAGTTTTAGAATTTGTTGATTATTATCTTTCAGATGAAAGAAAATATGATGTCGACGAGTCGAAGGAAAGGGATACAAATTATTCCGCACCATTAAAGGTGAGAGTTCGACTCATTAACACAGAAACGCAAGAGGTTAAAGAGCAAGAAGTTTTTATGGGAGATTTACCCATTATGACACCAACAGGGACTTTTGTCATTAATGGGGCAGAACGTGTTGTTGTCAGCCAACTTGTTCGGTCTCCGGGAGCTTACTTTAAAGAAGAAACAGATAAAACAGGGAAAAAACTATATTCAGCAACCTTAATTCCTAATCGAGGTGCTTGGTTAGAATTTGAAACAGATGCGCAAGGTGTTAT
>JASBZN010000117.1 GCA_029983435.1 Urinicoccus sp.
GTGTAAATAATAGATATCTCCCACCAAAACAACCCCTCGTTTCCCTCTAGTAATGGCTGTATAGAGGATGTTTTTGGTCTGCAACATCTCTGGCGCCCAGGAGCAGGTCATAATGGTTACTGGATATTCACTTCCTTGGGCCTTGTGAATCGTAGAAGCATAGGCCAAGGTCAATTCATCCAAGTCCCCTTCCTGGTATTCCACAACTTTTAACTCATCGTAAACCACCTTCAAAAGGCCTTCCTCTGGGTCCACCGACAGGATGCGACCCATATCCCCATTAAAGACCCCTTCTCCATCCTTGGAATAGGCCTGGCTGTCAATGGCCCATTTTAGCTGGTAGTTGTTTTTAATGTGCATGACTCGGTCTCCTGTTCGAAAAATCATGTTTTTAAACTTGATTTCCTCTTTATCTTCGCTGGGTGGGTTCAGGGCTTGCTGAAGTTTTTGGTTTAAAATTGAAACTCCCACTGGCCCCTTGTGCATGGGGGTCAGAACCTGGATGTCCTCCATGGGGTCCACATCATAATAGTCTGGCAATCTCTTGGAAATTAAGTCCACAATGGTCGTAGGAATTTCTTCCCTGGGACTTTGGATAAAGAAAAAATCTCCATTCTTTTGGTTCATCCTAAGGGGCTGGTCCTTTAAAATATTGTGAGCATTTAAGACGATTAAAGATTTTTCTGCTTGGCGAAAAATCTTGGTCAACTCTACTGTGGGGATGCGCTTAGACGCAATAATATCTCCTAAGACATTTCCTGGCCCAACACTGGGAAGTTGATGGTGATCTCCAACTAAAATTAACTTGGTTTCTGTCTTTAAGGCTTTTAGCAACTGCCCCATAAGAAAAATATCCACCATAGACACTTCATCTAAAATTAAGACATCGGCATCAATTTCATTTTCTAAATCTTCCATATCGGCCCAAGACTCTTGAGGCGTTAGGTCCAAGAGGCGATGGATGGTAGAAGCGGGTCGAGAAGTGGCTTCACTCATCTTCTTTGCCGCTCGACCTGTTGGTGCTGCTAGACAAACTTTCTTTTCCATGGATTCATAGAGCTGAATTAAGGCCTTAAGGGTTGTGGTCTTTCCTGTTCCTGGCCCTCCAGTTAAGACCATTACAGGATTTTCCAGAGACTTTTCCACTGCCTCAATTTGCTGGCTACTGAGTTTTTTTACCCAAGTCTCTTTGTGCTCTTTTAAAATATTTTGCCCAGTCATCATCAGATAATTGTTTTTTTGAGATATACGAGACAAAAGATTTTGGGCAATATTTTTTTCACATTGATAGACATGGCTTAAGTAAACCCGGTAATCTTCCCCCTCTTCGTCTGAAAGTTTTTCTAGATAAAGGCTGGGATTCATTGCCATTTGTAAAGGGTCGGGAAGTTTTTCTTCTCCTAAACCCAGGTCTTTTATAAAGCGACTTTTCAGCTCCTTGTAATCCATATAGCAATTTCCCTGGTAGAGGTCTTCTTTTAAAAGCTCCACCAAGTAGGCAGAAATCCGCATGGGGTCATCTTTAGAAAATCCCAAACTCAAGGCCAACCTATCAATTTTTTTAAAAGAAATCCCCTTTAAGTCATTAAGAACCCAATAGGGTCTTTCCTTTAAATTGTTTATGGTCTCCTTGCCATACACTTGGTATAGTTTCATGGCATCTTGAGTGGATAGGCCTGAATCTTGACACCAAGTAACAACCTTATCCATCCCCTCCTGCCTTTGAAGAGCTTCTGTAATTTTTTCAATTTTTTTCTTTCCAAGCCCTGGCACTTTCTGAAGGGATTCTGGTTTTTCCTTCATAAGCTTAAGACTTTCCTCGCCAAATAAATCCACAATAACTTTAGCAGTTTTTTCCCCAATATAGGGTAAACACCCAGAAGATAAGTAACGAAAAATGGCTTCTTTTCCTGAAGGTAAAATGGATTGGACCCTGGTAAAGGAAAATTGTTCCTGATACTTTGGATGAAAGATCCACTCTCCTGTAAATAGGTAGTCTAAATTTTTTTCAAACTGATAGCCGTAGCCTACGCAGGTAATAAAATCTTCTTCTGCTTCCACTTTTAATACGCTATATCCATTGGCATCGTTGTGGTAGACAACGGACTCAACACGTCCTTTAATTTCCATAGGTCCTCCTTTCTATCCATTGTACCAAATCCACCCATAAGAAAAAAGAGACCTTTCGGTCTCTTTTCTAGTTACTTTTTCTTAGCGTCTTAGCAAGTCTGCCTTATCTGTTCTTTCCCAAGGTAGATCTAAATCATCTCGACCAAAGTGTCCATAACTTGCCACTTGACGGTAGATAGGTCTTAAAAGATCCAATTCCTTGATGATCGCTGCAGGACGAAGATCAAAGTTTTCTTGGACAAGTTTTTCAATTTCATTGTCAGAAATTTTTCCTGTTCCAAAGGTTTCAACGTAAATACTTAAGGGCTTTGCTACCCCAATTACATAAGATAAACCTACTTCACATTTGTCTGCTAAACCAGCAGCCACAATATTCTTAGCCACATAGCGAGCAGCATAAGATGCAGACCGGTCTACCTTTGTTAGGTCTTTTCCTGAAAAAGCTCCTCCACCATGACGAGCATATCCACCGTAAGTGTCTACAATAATCTTACGACCTGTTAATCCAGCATCTGCTAAGGGCCCACCTAAAACAAAACGACCTGTTGCATTGATAAAGTATTCTGTTTCTTCTGTAATAAAGTTTTCAGGAATAATCGGATCAATAACATGCTTTTTAATATCCCGACGAAGTTCTTCCAATTCTACATCTGGAGAATGTTGTGCAGCAATAACAATATTTTTTACTGCTACAGGTTTTCCATCTTCATAGACAAGAGTTACTTGACTCTTTCCATCTGGACGCAAGTAATCTAGAGTATGATCTTTACGAACATCGGCCAATCTCTTGGAAAGTTTATGGGCTAAAGAGATGGGAAGTGGCATTAATTCCTTTGTTTCGTTACAAGCGTAACCAAACATCATTCCTTGGTCTCCAGCACCAAAGGCATCCATTTCGTCTGTATCCATATCCTTAAAGCGGTTAACACCCATGGCAATATCACTAGATTGCTCTTCAATAGCAGAGATAACGGCACAGTTTTCGTAAGAAAATCCTCCACCACTCTTGTTATCATAACCAATTTCTTTTAAGGTTTGACGAACAATCTTGTCAAATTCAACATAAGCAGATGTTGTAATTTCCCCAGTAATTAAAATCAAACCCGTATTTGCTACTGTTTCACAAGCCACACGAGCATTTTTGTCTTTTTCTAAAATGGCATCTAGAATCGCATCACTAATTTGGTCACAGACCTTGTCTGGATGACCTTCTGTTACAGATTCTGATGTAAATAACCAACGTTTCAAATTTACCTCCCTTAATAAAAAAAACCTATTCTAAAAGAACAGGTTCACGTACACCTCATCTTTCAGATTACTCTGTAGGATTTAGCACCCACTAGGGTTGCTGGGCTTCACAGTGCCTATTCACTCCACCACTCTCAATAAGGTTTCTTATTTATTTTCATTATACCATTAATAATTTTCATTGACAAGGCAAGACCCCCATAAAATCCAATTTTTGGTACACTTCCCCCTAATTGACCATCTTTCGGTTTCGTCCCGTCTTATAGTCTAATTCCACTCCTGGCTCTTGGTTGGGGACATAGGCCCGAAAAGACAAGGCCTTTCCGCGGTCCTTTACACTGGCAGCTTCAATAATCACACCTCGAGCTAATAACTCATCCCCTTTAAAAACAGGCGTCACCCGATAGCGAACTTGATTACCCGTATCTCTAATATAAG
>JASBZN010000118.1 GCA_029983435.1 Urinicoccus sp.
TGGAGGTTTCGGTGGATTCGGAGATATTTTTGGAGACCTATTTGATATTTTTGGGGGTGGTTTTTCTGGAAACTATGCCTCTGGTCACCAAAAAGCTCCTCGAAAGGGAGATGACATCCGGGCGGACATTCTCCTAGAGTTTAAAGAAGCAATTTTCGGTTGTGAAAAAGACGTTACGGTCCGCCGGGTAGAAACTTGCCGGTCCTGTGATGGAAGTGGTGCAGAAGAGGGAACAGAAAAACACCAATGTAAAACTTGCCATGGAACAGGTCAAGTAAGAGAAAGTAGACAAAGTCCCTTTGGGCAAATGGTTCAAGTTGTTCCTTGTCCAGATTGTCAAGGAACAGGGGAGATTATCGAGAAACCTTGCTCCCACTGTCATGGAACAGGAAAAGAGATTTTTTCTAGAAAGATTCATGTCCATATTCCTAAAGGGGTAAATAATAAGAGTATTTTATCCATGCCAGGGGAAGGAAATCATGGAGAAAATGGTGGACCAGCTGGAGACTTATATATTTATATTTCTGTAAAAGAAGACCCAATATTCCATCGGAGAGGTTACGATATACAAATTGATTTGCCTGTATCCTATATGGATGCAGTTTTGGGAGCAACCATTGAGGTGCCAACCTTGGACTCTATTGAAAGTTTTGACCTACCAGCAGGAACAGTAGGAGGCAAGGTCTTTACTCTTTATGAAAAGGGGGTTCCTAAATTACAATCTCCAGGCAGAGGAAACTTCCACTTTAAGGTGGAAATTATCGTTCCTCAAAAAATTAGTAAACGCCAAAGAGAACTTTTGGAAGAGCTTCGTGGGGAAAGTCCCAGTGAGGCAAAAGTAGAACGAAAGGGATTTTTTGACCGAGTTAAAGAATGGTTTGAAGATTAGGAGTTTCTATGAAATACTATGAGGTAGCCTTACTTGGAAGGGAAGAAGATTATAATAAAATAGTTGCTTGGCTCATGGACCATGATGTGGATACTTTTCGTGAAGAAATGTCTTCTTTGGTGGAAGAATTGAACTCTAGTGAGATCCAATGGGATTATGTAGACGAAAAGTTATTGGAAGTAGAAAAAGGCCAACTTCTCATTGAATTTTATCCATCGGAAGAAGAAACTGTCTTAATAAGAGATTTTGAAAACTTTGCTAAAGAAAATGAGCTAGGGGAAGTTAAAATACGAGAAATAAAGGACGAAGACTGGGCCAATGACTGGAAAAAATATTTTCAACCCTTTGACTTAGGAGAGAAACTAGCCGTCGTGCCCCATTGGTGTGACTATGAAACAGATCGGAAAAAGATTTTAATTGATCCAGGCATGGCCTTTGGATCAGGAAACCATGAAACCACGTATTTTTGTTTGGAAATGTTAGAAAAATACGTCCAAAAAAACGACCGAGTCTATGATATTGGTTGCGGGTCAGGAATCTTATCTGTTGCAGCTTCTCTTTTGGGAGCCCAAGAAGTTCAAGGGGTTGATATTGACCCCTTGGCCATAGAAGCCTCTAAAAATAATAGAGACTTAAACCACTGTGACAATTGTTCCTTTAAAAAAGGAGACCTCTTAAATAATTTTAAAAAGCCAGCAAACCTAATCGTCTCCAATCTATTTGCAGAAATTATCCTGAGTTTTATTAAAGACTTACATGAATTTTTAGTTCCAGGTGGAATTTTTATTGCTTCAGGGATTTTGGCAGAAAAAAAAGACGAGGTAGTTAAATCTTTAGAAGAAAATAACTTTAAGGTTTTAGAAGCACATATTAAAAATGATTGGGCTGTTGTTGTAGCGAGGAATCCTCATGACTAGGATTTTTTTACAAGAAGATCAAACAATATCCAAAGAAGATCGACATCATCTTTTTCATGTTTTGCGGATGAAGGCAGGAGATTCCTTAGAGGCTGTTTACCAGGGGGAAGTCTTTCAAGCTTTTTTAAAGGAAAATAGTCAGGTGGATGGAGAACTTGACTTAAAAGAAAAAATTCAAGGAGAAGAAAAATCCTATCAAATTTATCTTTTACAAGGTCTTCCCAAGGGCCAAAAATGGGAAGCTATTTTAGAACATGGGACAGAAGTGGGAATTGACGTTTTTGCTCCCTTGCAAATGACGCGGAGCCTGAGGAGAGTGGATCATAAGTGGGAAAAACTACAGGACCGATGGACAAAGATTTTAGAAAAGGCAGCCAAACAGTCCAAGCAAACTCGAATTCCCAAAGTGGAAAAACCGTGTTCTTTACAAGAGGCATTAAGGACTCTTCCTTCAGACACTCTAATCCTAGCTTGCTATGAAGAAGAAAAAATTTCTAAGATGAAGGACTATGTTCACGGAGAGGAAAAAAATATTGCTTTGATTATTGGCCCAGAAGGAGGCTTGGATCCAGAAGAAATTCAAGAAATTAAGAATTTTGGAGGGAAAACAGTGACCTTGGGACGAAATATTCTTCGAACAGAAACAGCGCCTTTAGTTGCGGCAGATCGAATTTATTGTTTAATGGAAGAGGGGTGATTTTATTTCTAATTCAGGAAAAAGCGTTCATATTTTAACTTTAGGCTGCAAAGTCAATGCCTATGAATCGGAAGCTATGCTAGAACTTTTTAAAGAGGCTGGATATGAGAGTAATCCAGGACCAGACCCAGTATCAGATGTTTATATTATCAATACCTGTACCGTAACCAACCTTTCCGACCGAAAGAGTCGACAGTTTATTCGGCGGTGTAAGAAAGCGAATCCTCAGGCCATTGTAGCCGTTGTGGGTTGCTATTCCCAAACTTCTCTAGAAAAGGTCAAGGACATGGAAGGAGTGGACCTGATTCTAGGGACCAAGGACCGAGATAAGATTGTTTCGTATGTTGAAGAAGTTCGGGAGAAGAAAAATAAGATCATCCATGTCACAGATAGCGGGAAGCATCAAGAATTTGAAGATTTTAAAATAAAAAACCAACAAGACCATACTAGGGCTTATGTGAAAATCCAAGACGGTTGCAACCAGTATTGTAGCTACTGCATCATTCCCTATGCCCGAGGGCCTATTCGGTCTCGCGATCCAGAAGAAACCTTAAAAGAAATCCAGGAGTTGGTGGATCATGGCTACCAAGAAATTATTTTAACGGGAATTCATGTGGCAAGCTATGGCTTAGATTTAGGGAACATACGTCTTATAGATTTAATTGAGAAAATTTCTACCATTGAGAATTTAAAGAGGATTCGCCTATCCAGTGTAGACCCGAGAATTGTTACGGACGATTTTATTAAGAGGCTTGCTGAAACAGGCAAGGTTTGTGACCATTTTCATTTATCCATGCAACATGCGTCCAATAAAATTTTAAAGACCATGAATAGAAAATATACCCAAGAAGATTTTTATGAAAAGACAGAAATCATCCGTAAACATATGCCTTATGCTGGAATAACCACAGACTGTATTGTAGGTTTCCCGACAGAAACAGAGGAAGATTTTATGATTTTGGAAGATTTTGTAAAGAAGGTGGGCTTCTCACGGATTCATGTCTTTCAATATTCTCCAAGACAAGGCACAAAAGCAGCGGAAATGCCTCAAGTAGACCAACAACTAAAACATCAACGGTCAAAACGACTAATTGAGACAGGACAAAAGCTTGCCTTAGACTTTATTGAAAAAAATTTCTCTAGGGATTTGGAGGTTCTATTTGAAAAAGAAGTAGAAGGAGTCTACCAAGGCTATACCAGCAACTATATTCGGGTGGCTTGTAAGAGTAAGAAGAACTTAACAAATAAAATTTTAGACCTGCTTCACCAGGTCCTTTTTTATC
>JASBZN010000119.1 GCA_029983435.1 Urinicoccus sp.
TGCTTTTGGCAGCTTCCTACCTGGCCTTGAGGATTATCCAAATCAAGGATAGGGGATTTGCCTACGGTTTCTGGCAAAAGACCCTGGTCTATAAGATCATCCAAGTCTTGAAAAAAATATTCGGGTCGGGAGTTTCCTATTTGGAAGCCAGTGCCAGTCAAGAAGGTCAATCCTCATCTAAAGCTCTCCTCCTCTACCTGGGGCTAGGATTACTTTTGATCTTCCTATTTTTCTTTATTGGGGCAATGGGAGGAGGACGCCTAGAATCCTTTATTTTCTTCTTATTTTTAGCCTTTTTACTTCTGGCCCTTGGCCTCTTCATTAAGGACTTTTCAGCAGAGATGAAACGGTTGATTCAAGGGTCCAATGAAATTGTCAAAGGGAACTATGACTACCAAATCCCTGTGGAAAGGAGCTATTTTAAAGGTATTGCCAATAACTTTAACCGCATTGCCTCTAACTTGGACCAAGCTGTATCTGACGCTGTTTCCTCAGCCAAGGTCCAAAGCGACTTAATTACCAATGTCAGTCACGACTTAAAAACGCCTTTAACTTCTTTAATTAATTATTCCGACCTTATGGATCAAGAAGAAGACCCAGAAACCTTGAAAAAATATGCTGGGATTATTCATGAAAAATCGATTCACTTAAAAGATTTAATTGAAGATTTATTTGAAGTAAGTCAAACAGCCAAGGAGCTGGATAAAAACCAACTGCAAAGAATAGACCTTAAAGCCTTAACAGCCCAAGTTTTTGGGGAATGGGAAGATGAATTTAAGAAAAAAGGACTGAAACTCATTTACCAAGAAGAGGAAGAAGCCTTTCCAGTTTATATTAACGGCAATCGGGGACAGAGGATTTTAGATAATCTTTGCTCCAATATTTATAAATATTCTTTAGAAAACACTAGAGTTTATGTCCGGCTTTTTAAGCAAGGAGAGGATGCTTGTATTATAATAAAAAATATTTCCAAGGATCCATTAGACCCTAGTCAGGATTTAACGGACCGCTTTATCCGAGGAGACCAATCTCGAACCACCAGTGGTCACGGCTTAGGCTTATCTATTGCGAAAAGCCTATTGCTACAAATCAAGGGAGAAATGGAAATTACCATGGATGGAGATTTATTCAAGGTTCTATGTAAAATCCCTCTGAGAAATGAAAAAGATTTAGATCAGGAATAGTTGAGACTTTGCTTTAAAAAGTGCAGACAAACATGGTATAATAAGACCTAAGTATAGAAATACGGATACGGAGGAGTAGTTTATGAATGGACAATTTCTTCCGGAGAAAGTAACCCCAGAGCTTATCATACTCATTCGATCTGCACTTTTTTTGATTCTCTTGGTTTTGGCCATCTATTATCTTATTAATATTGGAAATACCAAGATTGAACGAAGTCGACGGATAGAAATAGATTTAAAGCTTGTAGCTAAAATTTGTGGGGTTCTCTTTGGAATATATATTTTAAGGGCTATTTTCAATCGCTTCCCTGTTATTGGGAACACCATTGGAGCTTTATTTGGAGCAATTATCCTGGCCTTTGTGATGAATCCCCTGGTCACTTATCTTGAGACGAAAAACATCAAAAGGAAATACGGTGTTTTAATTGTCTATGCTAGTTTAGCCTTGATTTTTGTTCTCGTATTTGCAGTCTTTTTACCCAAGACAATTAATGAGTTACGGTCTCTTTTAATGGAGATACCATCCTATATTGACACTTGGAGCCAAGGGACTGAAGAGTGGCTAAGGAAAGTGGAAGGAGTATCCAATCTCAACTTAGACCAAGCCCAAAGAGAATTTAATAGTGCCATTAATAAACTTATTGTCAATGCACAAACTGGAATTGGAGATAAGATTAGGGACATCCCTGTAGGAATTAACACCTTGATGTCTCGATTAATTGGCTTGATGTTAGTGTTGATTTTTTCCTTTTATTTTTGTGTGGATAAAGATCACTTTAAAAGAATCATCTACCGTTTTCTACCTAGAAAGTATAAAAAAGATATTTTATACTTGGCAGGAGAAATTAATGATGCTCTTTTGGCCTTTGTTAAAGGACGACTTTTAATGGCTCTTTTTGTAGGGCTTGCTACAATGATTATCCTGGTTATTTTAAGGGTCGATTTTGCCATTATTATTGGCCTAATCACTTGTGTGGCAGATATTATTCCCTATGTTGGACCCTTTATTGCCTTTATCCCAGCGGTACTCTTTGCAGCCTTAGATTCTACAGCCAAGGCCTTTTGGATTGCTGTGATTTTTGTCTTAATTCAATGGGCTGAAAATAATATTTTAGGGCCAAAGATTTTGGGTTCAAAAACAGGTCTTCACCCCTTGGTTGTCCTTTTAGCCATTGTCATCGGGGGAGGAATGTTCGGTTTTGTCGGAATGATTTTATCGGTGCCCTTTGTCAGCATTTGTATTATTTTAAAGGATTTTATCCTATTGAAAATTCGCCAAGATAAAGCTGGCAAAGACTTGCGTTGACAAATAAGATAGGCTATTTTATAATCTAGTATAGTGACCTCCCAAAGGGCTTTGGGAGGTTTTATATTAAGGAGAGTTGCTATGAAACGTTTAGGTTTACATGAAATTCGTCATGAATTTCTAAAGTATTTTGAAGGAAAAGGTCATATTGTGGCACCAAGTTTTTCTTTGGTTCCAAAGGACGACCCTTCGCTATTACTTATTGGTGCAGGAATGGCACCTTTAAAAAAATTTTTCACTGGGGAAAAGACTCCGCCAGGAAAGAGAATGACCACTTGTCAAAAGTGTATCCGGACAGGAGATATTGACAATGTTGGGAAGACAGACCGTCACGCTACTTTTTTTGAAATGCTAGGGAACTTTTCCTTTGGCGATTATTTTAAAGAAGAAGCCATCCAATGGGCGTGGAGTTTTTTAAGGGATTCTTTGGAAATCCCTGAAGAAGATTTATGGGTAACGGTTTTTGAAAAAGACACAGAAGCCTTTAAAATCTGGAATGAAAAAATTGGTCTAGCTAAGGAAAAAATTGTTCCCCTAGGTAAGGAAGATAACTTCTGGGAATTGGAAGTTGGTCCATCTGGTCCTTGTTCAGAAATTTATGTAGACCGGGGAGAAGAGTTTGGTTGTGGAAAAGAAGACTGCAAGCCAGGGTGTGAATGTGACCGGTTTATTGAAGTTTGGAACTTAGTTTTCACTCAATTTGACAAAGACAAAGAGGGAAACTACCATCCCCTATCTCATCCAAACATTGATACAGGAATGGGTCTAGAAAGAATTGCTACAGTCCTTCAAGGGACGGACAATATTTTTGAAATCGATGCTCTACAAGAAGTTTTACACAAGGTAGAAGACTTATCCAACTACAAATATAAGACGGACGAAAAGTTAGACGCTTCTGTGCGGGTTATTACTGACCATATTCGTGCCATTACTTTTTTAATAGCGGATGGGGTAATCCCAAGCAATGAAGGCAGGGGATATGTTTTAAGACGACTCTTAAGAAGAGCAGCCTCCCACGGCCGGAAGCTTGGCTTAAAAGATCCTTTCTTGGCAGAAATTGCCAAAGTGGTTATTGCTTCTTGGTCTGTAAATTATGAAGAGTTAAAAAGCCATGAGCAAATGATTTTAGAAGTAATTTCTAAAGAAGAAGAAAAATTCTATGAAACCTTGGAAACCGGGATGACTTTACTAGAAGCAGAAATAGAAGATTTAAAGGAAAAGAAGGAAGAAGTCCTCTCTGGCGAAAGGACCTTTAAGCTTTACGACACCTACGGTTTT
>JASBZN010000120.1 GCA_029983435.1 Urinicoccus sp.
TAGGCAGCTTTAGAAAAGACTTGAAAGCTCTGATCATCTTTTCCCAAAAGTTCTAGGCTATTTCCAGCACAGGCATCAATTTGATTGAAGCTCAGGGGAATAAGGGTGTGACCTGTTTCTTCTAATTTACTTCGGATCCGGTCCCGATCTTCTTCTGCAATGGCGTCGAGGCATATGAGGGCCTGGTTAGAAGTAACAGTCATTAAAATATTGGTATGGTAGATGGGATGGTGGTGTTGGTAGGCTTGAAAGGCCATGGGTTCATAGCCAAAGTCTCGACAAAAAGTTTCAAAGAGGTCTAAGTGACTCCTGGGAGAGAGGGCGCAATAGGCAATTTTATTGACTCGGTCTAAGACCATAGACCCTGTTCCCTCAAGGCATAGGCCCTTTTCTAAATTGTTGCGATAGTCTGTTTTTCGGTAAATAGAGTCTGCCGGTAGGTCTTGGAGCAAAAGAGCTTCCAGGGCTGGCAAAAACTTATCTACTTCTGCTTGGCGATTTTTGGCAAACATGGGATAGACTGCCAAGTGTCCCCCGGCATGGGTGGAAAACCAATTGTTGGGGAAGATAGAGTCAGGGGTGGGAATCAAGTCTGTATCTTGAAAAATGTGAACAGTGAGACCCTGATCTTTTAAGGCTTGGGCAAAGGCTTGAAATTCTTCCAGAGCCCGAGCTTGGATTTCCTGGTTGGGACGTTGGTCTTGGTGCTGGTAGGGGTTGTTTAAGGCAGTTTGTTCATTGTAGTTAAATCGGCAAGGTTGAATCATCAAAACTTCCTTGCTTGCTTGCTTATTTTTCATCATAACTCCTAAAAAAGACTCCTGGCAGTAACCAGGAGTCCAAGTGTTTAGTCTATGGAAGCTTCGTAGATTTCTTCAATAGATTCTTCTAAAGTTTTTGTAAATTCTTCATCGCTTTGTTCTTGGGAAAGGCCTTCTGTTAAACCTCTAGAAAAAGAAGCAATAACATTTTCGTTATCAGACAACTTATCATTGGCTTCATCACGACTATAGCCACCAGAAAGAGCCACAACTCTTAAAACCCTAGGATGCTTGGTTAGTTCACGATATAGATTTTTAATATTTGGTAGGGTTAACTTTAAGATGACTTCTTGTCCTTCTTCCAGTTGGTCTAAGTGGGATTTTAATTCCTTGACCAAAAGAGCTTCACATTCTTCTTTTTCAGGAGAATCAATAGAAACTTCTGGTTCCACAATGGGGACAAGACCCTTTTTAATAATTTGGCGAGCCAGGTCAAATTGTTGGTCTACAATTCCTACAATGGCTTCTTCATCGTAAGCTTGGATTACGCTACGCATCTTGGTTCCGAAAATTCCCTTTTCAATAGCTTTATCTAAAAGAGCATCTAAACCAGGATTGTCTTTCATTCGTTGAACGCCATCTTTAAGTTCTGCGAGACCCTTGTCCACCTTTAAGAAAGGAACAATGTGCTTTTCCTCCCAAAGGTAAGTAGCTGTAGGTTTTCCTTCAATGTCTGAATCCATTGTCCGTTCAAAGAGAATAGCGCCTAAAATGTGTTGGCTGGTAAAGGCGGGGTTGGTAATAATCCGAGTCCGCATTTGATGAACCAGGTCAAACATTTCTTCTTCGGAAGAATAGGAAGTTTTGTCGACACCATAACGTTCCAAAGCCTTGGGAGTGCTTCCTCCGCTTTGGTCCAAAGCGGCAATAAAGCCCTTCCCTTGTTGTATTTGTTCCTTCATTTCTTGATTCATGGATACATCCTTTCTTTTTTATAGAATCTAAATTTAAACGACATTTAAACAAGTACTTAATAGACACAAATGTGACCATCAGTGCGCTTTTCAGTGCCTCCACAGTAAATGCCATTGTCTAACTGTAAAATAATTTGCCCCCGGCCCATGGAGTAAAAATCCTTGGCCCTTTTTATTTGGTGGCCCCGTCTCTTTAGGTCTTGAAAAAGATCCTCAGGAAAGTCCTCTTCCACTTCCAGGTTCTTTTCTCCTATCCATTGCCACCTGGGGTAATCCAAGGCAGCTTGAGGATTTAAAAGACGGTCCAAAAGATTGGAAACCACTTGGATGTGGCCTTGGGGTTGCATAAAGGCCCCCATTACGCCAAAGCTTGCAAAAGCTCGGCCCTCCTTTGTAATGAAGCCAGGAATAATGGTATGGTAGGGTTGCTTTCTAGGCCCAATACAATTGGGGTGGTTGGGATCTAAGTTAAAATTTCCAGCCCGATTATTATAAGTAATACTTAAGTCTGGATGGACTAGGCCAGAGCCAAAGCCGTCATAGTTGGACTGGATCAAGCTTACCATGGTTCCCTCTTCATCGGCAGTAGTTAAATAAACAGTTGATGGTGAAGAAGTTGGAGTTGGAAAGTTTTGCGCCTCATTAGAGATGCGACGTCTTAGGTCTTCAATATGGTGGGGACTTAAGAGGTCTTGACAAGAGCGAGGCAAAAACCTTGGATCACAAACATAGTAGCTGGCCAGAGTCATGGCAAGTTTTGTTGCCTCAATTTGCTGGTGGACAAAGTTTGGTCCCTCTTGAAAGGAAAGTTGATTTAAGGCTGCTAAAGCCATTAAAACACTAATTCCATGGCCATTGGGAGGCATTTCATGAAGAGTATAACCCCGGTAGTTAGTGGAAATAGGGTCCACCCAAGAAGACTGATAGGCTTGAAAATCTTCAAAAGTTAGAAAACTTCCCTGGTCCTTAAGGAAAGAAGCAGAAGCACGCGCCAAGTCTCCCCGGTAAAAAGTTTCTCCTTGGCTTTGGGCAATAAGCTCTAAACTCTTTCCCAAAGCTGGATTTTTATACATTTCCCCGGCCTTTGGAGGCCTTTTCTCCTTACCATAAAGGGTGAATAAGTCGCCGTAGTCCCCATTAAGCCCTTGGTATTTAGAAAACTCCATCTCCCAAAGCTTGGAAATAGTTTCAGAAACTGGATAGCCACCTTTCGCATAAGAGATAGCTGGAGCCAAAACTTCCTGGAAGGGAAGCTTACCAAAGGTTTGGGATAAATTAGCCCAACCATGGACAGCTCCACCAAGATTCACAGATAAAGGGCCAAAGAGGGGCATTTTTTCATAGCCCAAGTCCCGATATTTTTTCCAATGAGCCTCTTTTCCAGCAAAGCCCGAAGCATTGAGTCCATAGATTTTCCCATGAGAATAAATAAGGACAAATAAGTCCGACCCCAAGCCATTACAAGTGGGCTCTAAAACAGGCATAGCAGCAGCCATGGCGACAGCTGCATCTACAGCATTTCCTCCAGATTGTAAAATATCCAGACCCAATTGGGAAGTCAAGGGGTTTGACGATGCTGTCATAGCCCTTCCATACAGAACGGGGCGCCTGGATGGAAAAGGGTAAAAATGTGGATCAAACTCCATCATTACCTCCTTTTCAATATACCATTGAATGGCTTCAATGACAAGGTTTTACAGGCTTAAATTCAAACAATTTTCAACAGCCCTGTGCCAACGGTCCAAACCAGCTTGGCGGGTTTCTTCTTTCATTTCTGGCAAGAAAGTCTGGTCCATTTGCCAAATTTTTTCAATATCCTTTAAGTCCTTGAAATAACCAAGGCCTAAGGCTGCAATAAAGAAAGCCCCAAGAGCCGTTGTTTCCGTACATTTGGGTCGTAAAACTGGAATTTTTAAAAGATCTGATTGAACTTGCATAAGGAAGTTGTTATTTGAAGCGCCCCCATCCACATTTAACTTCTTTCTCTTTAAACCACTGTTG
>JASBZN010000121.1 GCA_029983435.1 Urinicoccus sp.
TTAAGTAGGCTTCCCACAAGCTCTTACTACTGCCTACGCCATTTTTTAAATACTTGTTTTTATAAACCCCATCACTTTCTATGCGATAAGAATTGTCCAACTGCATACTCTTTCCCTCAACATAAGTTAACACAGGGCTAGGGATGTTAAATTTTGAGTCTATCTCTTTAGAGTTCTGAATACTTCTTGGGCCCACAAGAAGTCCATTTACAGTAAAATTGCTTTTTATATCCTCTGGTTTTCGACCATATTCTTCATCCCCTTGATCCTTTGTCAACTTATAGTATCTAGGGGCATAAGTTCCGCCAAATCCCTTTTCTTTCCTAAATACTTCATGGTCATCCATGTTGGCATAGATTTGATAGTTGACGATATCTGCCAAAGTTTCCCCTTGATAGAGGGGAACAATAATAGGCTCAATGACCATTTTCCCATCAGCAGAAAGGGATTCAACCATGAAATAGAGGTCTCCAAGATATTTGCCATAATAATAACTTGGTTTTAGCCCTTGATCTTCTTGGGCCAAGCCTGTCCCCTTGACATTTTCCTCTGTAAAGTCCTGGGCAAAAAGTTTAGACCCTGGAAAAAAAAGCAGGGTTAGGACCAGTAAGCTTAAGAAAAGTCCTTGAACTTTTAAACAACTTTTTTTCTTCATATTCTCTTCGCACCTTTCTCTCCAATAAAAAAGAACATTAGCTAACGCTAATGCCCGTATTTGCATGGTTCTTTTTTATATCTTTTTTCTTTCCTCGCTAAAAAAAGTCTTTTTATGCATGTCTTCTGACTTAGAATCATTGCCTATAAGGTCTTCCCAATTTTCATCAGTGACATTTTCTTATAAGCTCCTCATTTACAGCGGCGGGACCGTTTTGGATTTACACCAAATTCCATCTTAGCTTACTTTTTAAGAAAGTAAGAACATAAAAAGTTTTCTATGCAGTTTATTTAACTTAATTATAATCTAAATAAATTGCCTTTTCAATAGTTATTTTATTCTTGTAATTTACAAAAATTATTTTCTGATTAAAGATTTTTTCTCTTGGATATATATAATTAATGAAAGGAGATTTTTTATGACCTATTCCTATAAGCAATTTGTCCCAGAGTGTGAATCTGGACCCATTGTTGACTATAAGCTTTTCCATAAAGATCGGCCCATTTCTTTAAGCTCTGAAATGACGCGAGCCATTGAATATTTGCTATGGTATGTTCCCAATATCAATAGCCTCCAATCCAAAACCAACCCCTACATAGAAAAAGAAGTTTTTGACGACTATATTTTTGAGCAAATGCTCTTAAAGATGGATATGCGTCCTTGTGATATCTATATTGGGGAAAAAATTCCAGAAGAAATGGTAAAATACTACCGAAAGAAAATTAACCCCTCTTGCCAAAAAATGCTTTTGACCCAAGGGGAAAAAGAAACCAAAACAGGATCTATGCTTCGACATATCCGAAATGCCATTGCCCACGGGATTTTTAACGTTATTGACGACACCCTCATTTGCTTTGATTTTTCTTCTATGAACTCTGCTTCCAAAAACAACGCTTGTACCGCAATTATAAAGATAAAACCCGCAGGCCTCTTAAAAGCCCTGGAGCAAATGGAACAAGAATATGCCCATGCCCAAATTGCTGCCATGGGCTTTCGAAAAGCTGGCTACAAGGTTACTTTTCATGACAAGAAATACTTTGACTTCTCAGCTGAAAAGAATGGTCGTAACTATTCCATTGAGTTAAAGACTCTGCCAGATGGGGTTACCCTAACAGAAAATGCCAGGAACCGAATTATCCGCCGCTTAACAGGCGCAAAAAATAAAATTCTTTTAACAGATAGTAACAATCTAACCAAGGAAGACCGGGCCATTTTAAAGGGTGAACAAATAAAAATTATGTCTCCTCAAGTCATTGAACAACTCTTTTTAGGACGAGATGTTTTAGCCTAAGAAAAAAGCTTGCCAGCTAGTTTAAGCTGGTAAGCTTTTTTAACCTCTTCTTGACGACAAGCGGTAGGTAAAGACATTCGACCGTAAATAACCATTTTGTTCCAAAGCACTATAAAGAGGAAGACTTGCTAAACTACAAATAATTAGTTCTGATACAAATACAGAAAAGGTTGTTGGTAGGAAAAGTTGCGCCCCCTCTAGGTAAGCTACTTCTAAGCCAATGATAAAAGAAAAAACCGCTGGCATGGTGCTGGCTAAAATCCTATTATTAATCTTACTCATGGCGTAGAGGGAAATAAAGGTGTGAAAGGTCCCTACCACAATGTCAATAACACCAAAAGGGCTGGCTAGGTTGGCAACAGCACAACCTAAAACTAGGCCTGGTAGGTAAAGAGGATTATACCAAACTAAGAGGTTCAAAACTTCCGACAAGCGAAATTGAATTACTCCATAACTGACACTAGCAAAAGCATAGGTTACCCCTACATAGACAGCCGCGATAATTGCGTTTTTAACTAAAACGTCTGTCTTGTTATTTTTCATCTGTTTCTTTCCCCTTCTTTTCGTTGATATATCCTTGTTCATGAGCCAGACGAGATGCAGTCGCTGCAGCCAAGGCCGCAACTAAATCGTCGGTAAAGGTGGTAACTTCCTTGCCTTTTCGTTCATCTAACTCCTTAATGATACCAATTTTTTCCTTATCTAAGTAGCCAAAATTGGTCAGACCAATGGACCCATAGACATTGACGATCCCCAAAGGCAAAATTTCATCAATCCCATACAGACCTTCGTCCTTGGTGATAATACTTTGGATAGGCTCTGGTAAGAGTTTCTTATTGGCAATCTCATCAATGGCTAGGCCCGTTAAAACTGCATGAATAATTTCTCTTTTGTGCATGACCTTCCGAAGGTGGTCCATGCATTTTTCCATGGTTAAGTGTTCCTGATAGTCTTTTTGTAAAAAGTAGACAATTTCTGCAATATCCGAAAGCTCTACTCCTTTTTCCTTTAATCTTTGAACAGTTAATTCATACAATTCGTTCATATCATAATCATACATTTTTGTCATCTCCTTCTCCATCTTGTATCTTCTATTTGATCTTGAGTTCTTTTCTTTTTTCTCCTTCGCTTATTTTTCTTTCTAAGGTAAAGACCTTGGGAAAGGGAAAATAAAAGTGGAGCAAAAAACACGCTTAATCCTATGGTAATTTTATTCATTGGTAGTTTCCAGCTCTTTATGAGGGCCAAGTAGGGCATATTAAAAAGAGTATAGGGTAAGTTTCTTAGACTCTGGGCTGGCTCCATGGTGAAAAAGTCCCTTCCCAGGCCCATATAGGCTAATCCAATTAAGACTAAATTTAGGAAAATAATCCCAAGGCTGGAAGTAATAACATCTGCTATCCCTCTGGTTGAGAGTAGTTTCCCGAAGATTTGGTAAGCAGCAAGAATTAAAAGTATCAATAAGACTTTCCCTGCTGGAGTTCCAAATAAAAACCGTACACCAAAGTCGGATTCTCGACCAAACCAAATAAAGGCAAAACATAAAAAGCTAATAAGAAGATGAAAAAAAATCGTCAAGGCATTATTTTTAATCATTGGGCCTCCTTTAGATTTTTTCTGTGGTGGACTAACAAAGAATCCATTCCATCTGTATAGCGGATACTCCCATCTTTAAAAATCCAATAGGCTTCCACTCCATCTAGGGAGTCTACAAATTTTCTTCCTTCCTCATATGGCATTAAAAAAACAGCAGTGGATAGAAAATCTGCA